>DASYKL010000826.1:0-3542 GCA_035995405.1 Chloroflexota bacterium | reverse complement strand
TCCATCAGTTCCGATCCGGTCGATGCGAGTCGGCTGTGGTTGGTGACGCTGTTGCTGGCGGTGGCGGTCCTGCAGTTGACGCGCAAGATCCCGGGCTTAATCCCTGGTTATCCGGGTGGCGGCGGCGGCGGGCCGAGCCTTGGCACCCTGCGCCAGGTCACATCGTTGATCAGAGCCGCATCGCCAGGCAAGAGCGCGTCCGCGCCAAATCGTGGAGGCAGATGACCCGTGCAGCAGATCGTTCTCGGGATGTTGTTGGACGTCGGCGGACGTGAGCTCGGCCGCTGGCTCACCGGGTTTGTCGCGGCCGCACTGTGCGTGCTGTTGCTAACGGTCGCGGTACCCATCGTGCTCCTGGCGGCGTTGTTCGGCAACGGCGGACCAGTGGCCGGCCCGGCGCCGCCGTCGCCGGCCCCGGTTCCACCACCCGGCGTGTCGGCGCCACCATCGCCCGACGGTGGACCACAGAGCTCGGCAGTCGACATCGCCCGGCGCTACTTGGGTGTGCCGTACGTCTTTGGCGGCTCCAACCCGGCCGTTGGTCTCGACTGCTCGGGGTTGGTCCAACTGGTGTACCGGCAGCTCGGGATCGCACTACCGCGGACGGCGCAGACGCAATTCGCCGCGACCCAGCGTATCGGACGCGACCAGCTGCAACCGGGCGACCTGGTGTTCTTCGCTCGCACCTATATCGATCCGCACGACTGGATCACCCACGTCGGCATCTACGTCGGCGCTGGGATGCAGATCAATGCACCGACTGAGGGCCAGGTCGTCTCAATTCAACCGGTGTTCAGCGGGTTCTGGGGCGCGCATTTCGACAGTGGTGGTCGGGTCCGCAGTGGATAGGCCAATCACGCGTCATTTCATAGCAGACCGAAGGGAAGTCCAGATGAGCAATCCGCAATCGATCATCCAGCTCTTCAACACGCTGCTCGATGCAGCGACGCATGTCGGCCTGGCAGCTGCGGCGCTGTTCCTGGCGTGGGCTGGCTTTCTCTACATGACAGCCAGCGGTAGCCCGCGCCGTATGGAAAGCGCCAAAGACGCCGCCTTCGCCGCGATCGGCGGCCTGGCTGTCGTCCTGCTGGCACACACCCTCGCCGAGCTCGTCCAGAACGCGATTCCGGGCCATCCCTGATGGTCGGCCACGGAGGTCCCGTCGCGATGTCGCTGCACCACGAAGTACCAACCCATCTGAACGTTGAAGACAAAGTCCTGTTGGGGCTCACGGTCCGGCAGTTCCTGTACATCCTCGTGGGCAGCTCCGCGAGCTACGCCCTGTGGGGCCAGATGGCTGGTTTCGGAGACGCGCCGCGTATTGCTTGTGTCACGCTGTGCGCCGCCGTCGCCCTCGCCTTTGCATTGCTGCGACCAGCCGGCAGACCGCTCGAAGAGTGGCTCGCCGCATTGCTGTTATTCTGCGCCGCACCACGCAGCGCTACGTGGCAGGCGGCCGAGCCCTTGCTCGCGGATTGGCGACCCGTCGGTGCGACCTGGCAAGAGCTGACGCCCAGCCCGGTCTGGGCCGAGGATGACGAACGATGAGAGCTGCGCCAGTTCAGACCGTGCGGCTGGGGATCCAGGGAATTGCCGATGGAGTGGTCGCTTCGACGGAGGGCGAGTACCACGCCGTTCTCGAGGTCGGCGGTACCGCAAGTCCGTTCGAAGATGACGCCCGCCAGGAAGCCGTGCTGGCTGGCTTCTCGACATTTTTGAATGCGCTTGGCTACCCCATTCAAATCCTCGTGCGGGCGACACCGGTGGATCTGTCGCGCTATGTGGCGGCACTCGAGGAACGAGGCCGTCAGGCTTTGGACGGTGAGCTCGCCGAATTGGCGCACGACCATGCGCTGTTTGTGCAGTCGCTGGCCCGCCAGCGAACGCTGCTCGAGCGGCGGTTCTATGTGATCGTGTCTGCCGAAAGCGTGCCGCGCCGACACCGCTGGTTCGGCAAATTCGGAGCAGATCGTGCGGCCGAGGACGAGCCGCGTCGTGCGGCCGCGCGGCATCAGCTCACGTTTCGGTGCGACGATGTCGCCCGCCAGCTCGCACGGTGCGGTCTGATCGTTCGCCGCTTGACGGACCTCGACCTGGCCGAGCTCTACGCGGCGTGCTGGTCGCCCGAACGCGCACGAGTCCAGCGCTTCCGTCAGCAGCTCGACGATTACACCACGTTTGCAGTGCGCAGCGGACCGGTGCGTCCGCCAGGAGCAGCCTGATGTCGGTGATCCGATTCCAGCGCAAACCTCGACCAGCTGCATCGGAGCCCTTGTCACTGGACGAGCGTCGCTTTGCCCGCGGGACGCGATCGCTGGCCGATCTGCTCGCACCCGCGGCGGTGGAAGTCGCACGTGACCATGTGCGTCTTGAATACCAGTTCGCGCGCGTGCTGATCGTGATCGGTTATCCGCGCTCGGTGAGCGCCGGCTGGCTGACGCCGATCCTCGAATTCGAGCATCCGATCGAAGTGAGCCTGCACATTCATCCGCTTGACACCGCGTCGGTTGTGAAGCTGCTCGGTCACAAGCTGGTCCAATTGCAATCGTCACGGCTGGTCGATATTCGCGGCGGGCGATTGGCCGATCCGGAGCGCGAGGTGGCCTTTGAGGATGCCGAACGATTGCGCGACGCGTTGCAGCGCGGCGAGCAGCGCGTGTTTTCGGTGAGCCTGTACGTACTGATCCGCGCCACGTCGCAGCGCGTCCTCAACGACCTCACTCGCCGCGTCGAAACCACCCTTGATGGGATGCTGGCTCACTCTCGCGTCGCGATTCTGGAACAGGAGCGCGCGTTTCGGGCATGTCTGCCGAGCGGTCGTGACGAGCTGCTGGCGTACCGCAACCTCGATACCGGTTCTCTAGCGACCACGTTTCCCTTCACGTCCAGCTCACTGTCGATGGAAAGCGGCGTGCTCTACGGCGTGGCGTCCCGATCACGCTCGCCGGTCATCGTCGACCCATTCGATGCGAGTCTGGAGAATGCCAATCTGTCGGTGTTCGCCATGGCCGGCGCGGGAAAGAGTTACTTTGTGAAGCTTGCGGCGCTCCGCAATCTGCTGGCCGGAGTCGATTTCCTGGTGGTCGATCCGGAGGACGAGTATGGCCGCTTGTGTCACGCTGCCGACGGTCAATACATCCGTCTGGCGAGTAGCTCGGCCCACCATCTGAATCCGTTCGACTTACCAATCGATGCCGCCGCCGGACCGAACGCGCCATCCAGTGATACGGACCCGCTGGCGGAGCAGGTCACCGCGGTGCTTGGCTTGTTGAGCGTCATGCTGGCGGAACCTGGGACGGGTTTGAGCCAGACCGAACGATCGGTTCTCGACCGCGCGATTTACCAGGCATACGCGGCGCGCGGGATTAGTGCCGATGCTGCGACCCACACCCGCACGCCACCGCTGATGGGTGATCTGTACGCGGCACTCGAATCGCTGCCGGACGACACCGCCTCCGTTCTCGCCGCGCGTCTGCGACGGTATGTCAGCGGCTCGCTCGCAGCGGGTCTGTTCGCCGGTCAAACCAACGTCGCGCTGAATC
>DASYKL010000825.1:0-7407 GCA_035995405.1 Chloroflexota bacterium | reverse complement strand
CGCGCAGCAGGACCGGTCGGCCAACCATCAAAGCCGCCAGCGACTCGCCCGTCGCGTCCCTGGGCGACAGCGCGCCGACAACTTTACCCTGCCGCATGATGACGATCCGGTCGGCGACCTGAAACACCTCGTGCAGCTTGTGGGTGATGAACACGATGCTGGTCCGGTTATCCGTCACGAGCGCCCGCATGACGCGAAACAGGTCCGTCGCTTCCTGCGGAGTCAGGACTGCCGTCGGCTCGTCGAGAATCAGCACGCGCGCTTTGCGATACAGCGCCTTGAGGATCTCGACGCGCTGTTGTGTACCGACAGGGAGATCACGGACGACCGCGTCGGGATCAACCGGCAGGCCATAGCTTTCAGAAATCTCACGCACCTGGCGGCGGACGAGTTTGAGGTTCAGAATGCCCGGCCCGACGGTCGATTCGGCACCCAGCATCAGATTCTCGGCGACCGTCAACGGCGGGACCAACATGAAGTGTTGATGGACCATGCCGATGCCACGGCCAATTGCCTGACGCGGTGACGCGAACTGGACGGGCTGCCCATCGAGCAGGATCTGGCCTTCGTCTGGCGAAGTGAGGCCATACAGCACGTTCATCAACGTCGTCTTACCGGCGCCGTTTTCGCCGAGCAACGCCAGTACTTCACCCGGATAGAGCTGCATATCGACGTGGTCGTTGGCCACCAAGGAGCCGAAGCGTTTGACGATCCCGCGCGCCTCCAACACCGCTGTCGGTATCGGGCGTTCAGGCTCGGACATACGGGATGCCATCAGCAGCTGGTGGCGTGGCGCGTCCCACCGCACCAGCTACGACGACGATCGTCAGCACATACGGCAACAAGCCGACGATCTGAAACGGAATGTTGATGCCTTGCAGCTGCATCGCCGTGGGAATCGCTTCGGCGACGCCAAACAGCAGCGCCGCACCCCACGCGCCAAATGGCATCCACTTGCCAAAAATCATCGCCGCCAACGCGATGAACCCACGGCCGTTGGTCATCAACGGTTCGAAATGGGGCACCGATTCGAGCGTGAAATATGCTCCGGCCAGCCCGGCGATCGTTCCACCGAGGACCACGTTCATGTAGCGCAGCTTGTTGACGTTCACGCCGACGGTGTCAGCCGCCAGCGGGTGCTCGCCAACCGCGCGTGTGCGCAAGCCCCAGCGCGTGCGGAACAACGCGAAATGCAGCACGATGACCAGTACGATCGCCGCGAGGGCGATCGGCTTCTGCTGAAAGAGAATCGGCCCGATCCAGGGCAGGTCCGTCAACGGACCGAATGGGATCGACGGCAATACCGCCAGACCTGCCGGCGCGCCGGTGGCGAAAAGCTGTCGGTTGAGATAGCCGGTGATCCCAACCGCAAGAATGTTGACCACCGTTCCGCTGATGATCTGATCGACGCGAAAGGTGATCGACAGTACTGCATGGAGCAGCGCGATCAACGCGCCACTGGCCAGCGCAGCAATCACCGCGAAAAGCAAATTGTGGGTGTAGACGCCGGTCATGAAGCCGCTGAATGCGGCCGTCAGCATCATGCCTTCGATGCCGATGTTGACGACGCCGGTCCGCTCGCAGCAGATGCCCGCCAGGGCGCCCAACGTTATCGGCGTCGCCTTGGTGATCGTGATGGCGAGAATCGACAGCGTTGCCGCCGGCCCAAACTGGGCTCCGGTCAGACCCAACAACATCGCGGCGATCGCCAGCCAGAACCCGACCTGCAGCCACAGCCGGACTCTGCTGTGGCCCTGGACGAGGCCAATCGGCGGCGCCGCGACCGTCACGTCTCCGCCTTACCCCAGCCGGAGCTGAACTGGACTTCGCCCACCGCTTCTGCTTCGGGCGGAACCTTGACTCGATAGATCCAGCGAATCAGTGCCGGGGCTGCGACGAAGATCAGCACCAGCGCCTGGATGACATTGATGATGTCGATCGGAATCTGCGATAGAAATTGCATGCGCGATGAGCCGGCGCGCAACGCCCCGAACAACAGCGCCGATGGTAGAACGCCGAATGGATCGCTGCGGCCGAGCAAGGCCACAGCGATGCTGTCGAAGCCGTAGCCCACGCTGAAGCCGGCCGTGTGATAGAAGTTCAGGCCGACCACTTCCAGACTTGCGCCGAGGCCAGCCAGGGCGCCGGACAGAGCCATGGCTATGACGATCGTCCGACCGACAGCAATCCCGGCGTAGCGTGCCGCTTGAGGATTGGCGCCCACGGTGCGAATCTCGAAGCCGAGCGTACTTTTCTTGAGCAGCCACCACACCGCAAGGGCGGCCAGGATGGCGACGACAAACCCCCAGTGCACACGGTAGATCGGGTCCGACAGTAGCGCGGGGAGTCGAGCGGACGTCAGGATCTTTGGCGTCTGGGCATTCGCGATCAGCGGGTTGGGGTCCTTCATCGGACCACTGACCAGAAAGCTGGTCATCTGAATGGCGACGTAGTTGAGCATGATCGTCACGATCACCTCATGCGCCCCGGTCCTGGCTTTGAGAAAGCCCGGGATGGCTCCCCACAATGCTCCGGCGAGCGTGCCCGCGGCAACCGCCAGAAGCATGTGGAATGGGAACGGGATGCCCTGGACGCCATAGCCGACGTACACCGACGCCAGCGAGCCGAGCGCAATCTGGCCCTCGACGCCGATATTGAACAGCCCAGCTTTGAAAGCCAGCGCCACGGCCAGGCCGCCAAAGATGTACGGAGTAGCCCAGACGAGCGTGTCAGAGATTGACGAGGGTTTTCCAAGCGAGCCGTCCCACAGGCCCTGGTAGGCTCGCAGCGCGTCGCCTCCGGTTGCCAGGATGATGACCGCGCCCAATGCGAGCGCGGTCACCACGGCTAACAGTGGAATCCCGAGCGAGTACAGCGCCCTCATTTGACCGTGCTACGTTCCGCGTTCGGACGTCCGTGTGCTACGCGCTGAGGGCCACGCGGACACCGGAACATGTAGACGTTAGCCCTGTGGGCAGTTCGCCGTTGGCTTATCCCAACCGGTCTTGGTCTTCCCTGAAACAATGTCGGCGGTCACTTGCGCAACCTTGGCCTTGACGTCCGCTGGGACCTTCGAGTCCAGGTCGTGATAGGGCGCCAGGCCCACATCGCCAACCACGTTGCCGCCTTTGAAGCTGCCGTCGCCGCCGCCCTTGACCAGATTGAAGACGCCTGGCGTGATCAACTTCATGGCGCTCGACACCAGGATGCTTTTGGCTTCTGGCAACGACAGGTACTGGTCGGTATCGACACCGATACCGAGTACGGCGCCATTCTTGGTGACGATCGCGAGTAGGCCACCATTGCCCGTCTGGCCGCCCGCTGCAAAGATGATGTCGGCGTTCTGACTCATCTCCTGCGTGGCGGTGTCATTGCCCCAGCCCGGATCGGAGAAGCCCTTCGCCAGACCGCCTGGGTGACAGGCGCTGAGAACTTTGACCCCGGAGTTGGCCGCTTTCGCGCCGTTGATATAGCCCAGCCCGTACTTCTCGACCGGCGGCACGATCGGCGTGCCGAGCACCTGACCAACCGTATTGCTCTTGGTCAGCGAACCGGCCAGGTAGCCGGCCAGATAGCCAGCTTTGTCCTCATCGAAAGTCAAACCAGCCAGGTTGGCCACCGTATCTGCCTGGAACTGGTCCACGCCAATGAACTTGATGTTCGGGTACTTCTTGGCTTCGGCAATCGTGTCGTCGCCGAGCGCGAAGCCGACGGTCACGATCACGTCGTAGTTGTCTTGGGCAAACTGATCGATGTTCTTGCCGTAGTCTTTCGGGTCCGTCGTCTCGATGAACTTGACGTCAGCGCCGAGGTTCTTCTGGGCGCACTGGACGCCTTCCCAGGCTGACTGGTTGAACGACTTATCGTCGACCTTGCCGACGTCGGTCACCAGACCAACACGCAGTTTTTTGAAGCCGGCAGCGGCGGGTTGATTTGGACAACCGGAATCGGGTGCGCCGGCGGCTACCGGAGCGGTACCGGCGACCGGGCTGGCGGCAGGTGAGGCGGCGGGCGAAGCCGCTGGCTTAGCAGCGGCAGCCGGACTCGCGGCGGGACTCGCCGCGGCGGCCGGACTGGCGGCGGCAGCCGGGCTGGCCGCAGCTGACGGGCTGGCGGCAGCTGACGGTTTGGGCGCGGCCGCGGTCGTGGCGGCCGGCGCGGTCGTTGGCGCGGCGGCGGGTGCGGACTGGCATGCAGCCAAAGCCAGCACCCCGGCAGATAGCGCGGCGACAACACTGCGCGACGTAAACATCAAAACTGAGCCTCCCAGGAGGGGGATTGCGGGTTAGCGCAGCATCGTACTACGCCCCTGACCCTCCACAGAGCCGCAGCACGCAGGGCCGCGCCGTTCCGCGCCGTTCAACCATTCGCCGCCAGCTGCGACGGTGGCGCAGAGCGTCCGGCGCGGACCAGCTGAGCAATCTGGCCCCTCCCGAGTCCCTCCGACTGCAGAATCATGAGTTTGGCCTCGCTGCCGCCGAGCGCGTAGTCGCCGATATGACCGTCGCTGCGCACCACCCGGTGGCAGGGAATCAGGACCGGCACCGGATTCTTGCGCAATGCCGTCCCGACAGCACGGACCGCTGCCGGATGGCCGATCTGAGCAGCGATCCAGCCATATGTCCGCACTTCACCCCGCGGGATCTCCCGCGCTTTGAGTAAGACCGCGCGCTCGAACTCCGTGACGCTGCGCAAGTCAAATCGCGTGCCGATCTCCGCTGGCAAATCGGCCACCAGACGCGGCTCACGACCAAACCGTGCGCGGAACCGCGCTCCGAACTCTGCCGCGGTTCCCGTCTTCATCACCGCTGAAACGCCGACACGGTTCCACGCCACGAACACCGGTCCGAGCGCTGTGTCGAGTGCAGCAAAGTGATCGCCCAAGCCGACCTGGTCAAGTACTTCCTCCAGCACGTTCCGTGGTGCGCGAACAGCGCCCAGAGCACGCAAATCGTCAAAGAATTCGCGACCTTGCATCAGTAACTCCCCGCTGCTTCGAGCAGCAGCTCAGGCTCCAGCGCGCCTCGCAACAGGCGCAGCCCGCGATGGACATCAGACTTGGCGGTGCCGACTGGTTGGTCGAGCACTTCGGCGACTTCGGCGTAGGACAGGCCCTGGACGTGTCGGAGCACGACAGCCGTCCCATACCGCTCCGGTAGCGTCAGCAGAGCGCTCGCCACCTGGCGCCGCCGCTCGGCTGCCAGAGCCACTACCTCGGGCCGCTCATCCGCCCGCGCGGTCAGGACATCAGCCACCGTGCCGTCGATCGAAACGGTCGTCGGCATCCTCCCGCGCACCCGATTGCGGACCACGTTCAACGCAATCTGATACAGCCACGGCCGTAGGCGGAGCTCCCGTCGCCTCTCCGCTGGGTAGCGTTCGAGGGCCCGATATGCCCGCACGAACGTGTCCTGTGTCGATTCCTCGGCGTCCTGAGGGCTGCCGGTCAGGCGCAACGTGAAGCCGTAGAGCCGATCCTGGAACAGGCGTACCAGCGGTTCGAACTGCCCGTCCAGGTCGTCCGCCAGGCGAATCGACAGGCTCTCCTCATCAGTCATCTCCGCTATAAACCCGCTTGCAGTCACAATGGTTGCATGCCCGAGGCCCTCGCGGCGGTTGCCTATGACGACGACGCCGAGCAACGCCATCTCGCGTTGCGCGATGAGTTCTTGCTCGACCGCGACGTCGTTTTTCTGAACCACGGCTCGTTCGGCGCCTGCCCGCGGCCCGTCTTCGAGCGCTACCAGGCCTGGCAGCTCGAGCTGGAGCGACAGCCCGTGGAGTTCATCGGCCGTCGCCTCTTCGGCCTGCTGGCCGAGGCCCGGGCCGCCCTGGCGACTTACCTGGGTGTGCAAGCCGACGACGTCGTGTACGTCGCCAACGTCACCAGCGCTCTTAACATCGTGGCCCGCTGCCTGCCGCTCGAGCCTGGCGACGAGATCCTGACTACGGACCATGAGTACGGCGCCTTGCAGCGCGCCTGGACATTTGTGGCCGAACATCGCGGCGCCCGTCTGGTCACCCAGCGTCTGCCCGTCCCAATCCATTCCCCGGAGGAGATCGTCGAAGCTCTCTGGGCGGGCGTAACGCCGCGCACGCGCGTGCTGTTTCTCAGCCACATCACCTCGCCCACTGCCGTCACGCTGCCCGTCGAAGCGCTGATCGGCCGCGCTCGGCAGGCCGGTATCTGGACCGTTCTCGATGCCGCCCACTCACCTGGCCAGGTTCCGCTCGACCTACATCGCCTGGGGGTCGACTTCGCCGGTGGCAACTGCCACAAGTGGCTCAGCAGTCCCAAAGGGGCCGGTTTTCTCTATGTCCGTCGCGAGCTGCAGCACCTGATCGAGCCACTCGTCGTCAGCTGGGGCTGGCGGCCCGACCAGCCGGGCGGCTCCGTGTTCGTCGATCAGATCGAGCGGCAAGCCACGCACGACCCGTCGGCTTACCTCACCGTGCCAACCGCGATCGCCTATCAGGCCGCGCGCGACTGGCCGCGTATCCGCCAGGAGTGCCACGAGCTGGTGCGCCTGGCCCGCCACCGCCTCAGCGAGATCACCAGCATCGAGTCACTTCTCGCTGACGACCCGCGCCTGTTCGCTCAGATGGCCACCCTGCCGTTGCCGCACTGTGACGTCACGGCGCTAAAGACTCGCCTGTACGACGTTTACCGCATCGAGATTCCGATCACGCGCTGGGGCGATGTGGCGTGCCTGCGCATCTCCGTTCAGGGCTATAACACGCGCGCCGACGTCGAGCGCCTGGCGTCGGCCGTGGCCGATCTCCTCCCTCAGGTTGGCGCAACCCCCTGAGCTTTTTTAACGAAATGGCAACACTGTGCGGCGGCAGAATAGGAAACTGGTTAAGTCCACGTGATACGCGAATGAGCAGCACGACCGTCGCGCCGCCTGTTTCCGATCCCGCCCCAGGGCCGCCCTGGAACGTGGCGTTGCTCGAACGCCTCCGCGCCTTGAGCTACTACCACACGGCTGACGCGACCAGCCGACGCGATCTGCGCGTCGATTTGCTGCGCGGCTTTTGCATATTCGCCATGGTCGTTGACCATTTCGGCGGCGATTCATGGCTGTACGCGATTACGGGCGGCAACCGCTTTTATGTTTCGGCGGCCGAGGGCTTCATCTTCATCAGCGGCTTTGTCATGGGCCAGGCGTATCGCAGCAAACGCGATCGATCTGGCCTGCCCGCCGCTATGGGCGAAGCGCTCCGCCGCGCCCGCACGCTCTACCTCGCCACCGTCACCCTGACGCTGATCTTCTCTGTCCTGTACCTCTACACCGACATCGCGCTGTGGACCGGCCGCGACTTCGGTCTGGGTATCGATTCACCACTCGAGATCACTGTCGCCGCCATCACCCTGCATTACACCTATCACGGCACCGACATCCTGGC
>DASYKL010000824.1:0-14040 GCA_035995405.1 Chloroflexota bacterium | reverse complement strand
AGTGGAGCGGCGCATGTGATTGCGTACGATGACAATGTTGCGGTGCGCTCGTTTTACGCCATCAAAGGCACAGCCAGATTTCCGACTCCGCCAGGCACGTGGTCGATCGTTCGTCGCGTGGCGAATGAAACAATGGACAGCACCACTGTCGGAATTCCGCGCAATGGTCCCGGTGGGTATTTCCTCAAGAACGTGTTGTACACGCAGTATTTCCGCGGGACAGGCGAGAGTTTGCACTATAACTGGTGGTCGTCGGCATGGGGAACGCCGGGATCGCACGGTTGCCTGGGGCTGTCGCTGGCGGACGCGCACTGGTTGTGGGACTGGGCCGCTATTGGCACGCCAGTCGCCATTCGCTCATAGTGATCCAGACTCTTCACTCTCGCTGACCCGTCCACGACGGTCGCTCGTCCCAATAGAATTCGCGCATGGACGTTGCAACGGCTCGCCGCGATTTGATGTTGGCCAATCGGATTCTGGCCAACGAAGGTGTCCTCGACCAGTTTGGTCACGTCACGGTTCGTCATCCGGAGCGGCCGGACCATTACCTGATGGCCTGGGCCCGGGCTCCACAGCTGGTGGAGGAAGCGGATCTGATCGAGTTCACACTCGATGGCACACCGCTTGATGCGAATGGTCGCGCCCCGTACCTCGAACGTTTCATTCATGGTGCGGTGTACGAACAGCGACCGGAAGTGATGGCGGTATGTCACAACCACACGCTGTCGATCTTGCCATTCAGTATTTCCAAAAGCGTCAAGCTGCGGGCAGTCATCCATACCGGTTGGGTCGTCGGCGCCGAGGCAGCGGTATGGGACATGGCCGACGAATTCGGTCCGGACACCGACCTGCTGGTGGTGAATATGGAGCAGGCGCGGTCGCTGTCGAACACGCTTGGTCAAGGACGTTTGGCGCTGATGCGCGCCCACGGCAGTGTGGTGGTTGGCAACAGCGTGTCGTCGATGGTTTCGGCGTGCATCGCCATGGACAAGAATGCCAAGGCCCAGGTGCAAGCGTTGCACATGGGTGAGATCATCCCGCTCTCGGCCGGCGAGATCAGTCGCCCGGCACAGGCCGGCAATCACCCGTGGATCCCTGATCGGGCCTGGGAGGTGTGGGTCCATCGTGCCGGCTTTTAGGCCGCGGCTCAAGGGGCGCAGAACGCCGCCAGCATGAGACAGACGTGGGCGTCTCGGTCGAGATCGGGTGCCGGCAACATAACAGTATCAAGCAGAACGCCCAACTTTTGGGCAAACTGCCCTATTCGGGACGCCGTCAGCGACATACGATCTGGGACATTCTGAACAGCGCTACCAGCGCCGCCAGCTTGACCTCGTCCACCTGCCCGGGACCGATCGCGGGCCGGACGGGATTGTCATCTCAAGGAGAGACCATGTTTGCACGCAACGGAAGATGGTTGACTCTGCTCTCGCAGTCGCTCGGCACGGCCTTGCTCCTCAGCGCTTGCGGCGCGCCGACCCCGGCAGCGCCCGCGGCGGCGCCAACGACAGCACCCGCCGCGGCTGGCGCACCAACGACCGCGGCCGCCAAGCCGACGGCGGCGGCGGCCGCGCCGACCACTGCCCCTGCTGCCGCCAACAAGACGCCAGTGGTATTGAAAATGGCGCGCAACCAGGAGCCCGGTATCTTCGTACCCTGGCTCATTGACGACAACACGGCGCTGTTCACGATGGCCAACGTCTACGACGGCTTGCTACGAGTGACCAAGGATGGCACGAGTGTTGAGGCGGCGCTGGCGACGAAGTGGGAGACGACGCCGGACGGCTTGACGTGGACGTTCACGCTCCGCCCGGGTGTCAAGTTCTCCGACGGTTCACCGTTGACCTCCAACGACGTCAAAGTGTCGCTCGATCTCGCCCGCGGCGGCCAGAGAACCACGTGGAAAGACAACTACAAGGCCATCAAGGAAGTCCAGGCGAGCGACCCAGGCACGGTCAAAATTGTCCTGACCCAACCGCACGCGCCGCTGTTGTCCGAGTTGGCTATGTTCCCCGCCTGGATCATGAAAGCCGACATGGCGACCGCTACCGATGCCAAGGGCTATGATGACACGCTGGCCTGGGCCTCCAAAGGCACTGGCGCGTATTACACCGAGAGTTGGAAGAAGGGTGACCCGCTCATCCTCAAACGCAACGCGAACTACTGGAAGAACACGCCGACGGTCGATGAAGTTCGCATCGAGTACGTCCCCGACGACAACACCCGCGTCCTGAAACTGCAGGGCGGTGAGGATGACATTGTCGATTTCGTGCCTTTCAGCCAGCTCAGCGCACTGAGTGCTCAGCCAAACATCAAAGCCCAGAACTTCCTGATCCAGCAGTCGACGTTCATCATCCTGAACAACACCAAGCCACCGCTGAACGACGTCAAGGTGCGCCAGGCGTTGAACTACGCGACAGACAAGGAAGCGATCATCAAAAGCGTGTTCTTCGGTCAGGGTCAGGCCATGGCTGCGCCCATTCCGCTGGGCACCTACGTCGACAAGAATGCACCCGGCTACCCATACGATCTGGCCAAAGCCAAGGCACTCATGGCCGAATCATCGGTGCCGAACGGCTTCACGCTGCCTATGATCGTGGCCAACAACAACCAGGACCGGATCAACACAGCCATCATCCTCAAAGATGAATGGGCCAAGATCGGCGTCGTCGTCGACGTCCAGCAGTTGGAATCCGCGGCGCAGCGCGCGGCATATCACGGTGAAGGCAACTTCATGGCGACGCCAAGTGCCTGGACCAACGATATGAACGACCCGACCGAGATTGTCAATTACGAGATGCGCGGTGGCGAAGGCTCTGGCTCATTCGCGTACTGGACGCGCTACAACAACCCCGAGCTGAGCGACAAGATCACGGCCGCCGATCTTGAGCAAGACCCGGTCAAGCGTGAGGCCGCGTACGTGGACATTCAGCGGACGTTCATGAACGATGCGCCGCTGGTGTTCATCGCCAACCTGGGGGCGACGGCCGCCTGGCGCAGCAACGTCACTGGCTTTGCCATCGACGGATTGTCGTACTACCGCTTCGAGGACGTTGCCCTAGCCAAGTAGCGCTCCTGTCATATTGCACACGACGTAAATAACAGCCTTGCACACGACGTAAATAACAGCCGCTTATGGGTCGCGCGACATATATTCGCAACCGCCTCGTGCTGATGGTGTTCGTCCTGTTCGGCGTGACGATCGTCATCTTCAGCATGGTCCACTTTCTGCCCGGCGACCCGGCCGCCATTCTTCTTGGCGATCGGGCGACGGTGCAGAACGCGGCCGATTTGCGCGAACAGCTCGGCCTGAACCGGCCGCTGCCGGAACAGTACTGGATGTTCATCTCGGGGTTGGTCCAGGGTCAGATGGGGACATCGCTGATGTTCCGCCAACCCGTCAGCGAAATGGTGCTGAGCCGGGTGCCGATCTCTCTTGCGCTGGCTGCCTACGCGATGGGGCTGGCGGCGGCCTTCACACTCTTCTTCGGCCTGCTGGCAGCCGTCAACAAAGGCCGCCTCGTCGACCAGGTCATCCGCGTGGTGTTCCTGCTCATCCTGACCACGCCCAACTTCTGGTTCGGTATCTTGTTGATTCTGGTGCTCTCGCTCGGGTTCAAATGGTTTCCTGTGGCTGGCTTCGGGGTGACGCTGCAGGAGCACCTGTGGTACCTGTTCCTGCCCGCGCTCACTCTTGGCCTGCAATTCTCCGCGGTGCTGATCCGCAATCTGCGCAGCCAGGTCATTCTGACCTTACGCTCGGACTTTGCGCGCACGGCGCGCTCCAAAGGATTGCCAGAGCGCATGGTGCTCGTGCGGCACGTGTTACGCAACGCGCTGCTGTCGACGGTGACCATCTTCGGTGTGCAGTTTGGGTACCTGGTGGGCGGGGCGCTGGTGATCGAAACAGTGTTCGCGGTGCCTGGCATTGGGCAGCTGCTCTTTACGTCGATCACCAGCCGCGATTACCCCGTCGTGCAGGCGATCGTGGTAGTCAGCGCGGTTCTGGTGATCGTCGTGAATCTCATCGTGGACCTGTCGTATTCGTTCCTCGATCCGCGGGTGACGTATGAGTGAGGAGGTGCTCAGCAGCAGTCAGGTCCTGCCGCATGTTGCCCCGGTACTACGCCTCAACTACACGATGCGTTTGCAGAAGGTCGGACTCAACCCCACGCTGGTGGCCGGCCTGGTGCTGCTTGGCATCGTTCTCCTGGTGGCCATCAGCGCGCCTTTGCTGACCCCGTACGACCCGATCGTGCAGAACCTGGGCGATGCCTTCCAGCCGCCGTTGAGCCCCAATCACATCCTCGGCACGGACAATTTCGGCCGCGACATCTGGAGCCGGATCGTGTATGGCACACAGCTGGACCTCCAGATCGGCCTCTTTTCGGTGTTGTTTCCATTCGCGTTTGGCAGTCTGGTCGGACTGGTGACCGGCTATCTGGGCGGCTGGCTTGACACGCTGTCGATGCGGGTTGTGGATGTGCTGATGGCGTTCCCGTTTCTCATTCTCGTGGTTGCGATCATGAGCGTGCTGGGGCCAGGCCTGGGCAACCTGTATTTCGCTGTCGGACTGGTCGGTTGGATTCCGTACGCGCGCATCACCCGAGCCGAAGCGCTCGCCACGCGCAATCTCGACTACGTCCACGCGGCGCGTACGATCGGCTGTACGACGCCGCGCATCATGCTGCGACACGTGTTGCCGAACGCAATCGGGCCGGCGCTGGTTTACGTGTTCACGGGGATGGTGCTGTCGATTTTGCTCGGCGCGACGTTGAGCTTTCTCGGATTGGGTCCACCGCCGCCGACGCCGGAGTGGGGCGCCATGATTGCCAGCGGCCGCCAGTTCCTGCTGATTGCGTGGTGGATGACAGCGCTGCCGGGTTTCGCGCTGCTGATCGTCGGCGTGGCGTTGAGCTTGATCGGCGATGGCCTAGCCGACAAGCGCTAAGCGCGCTACGCGTCAGGCTCTGCTGCGCGGGTCCAGAGCATCGCGCAATGCATCACCGACAAAATTGACTGCCAGCACCACCAGAAAGATGACCGCGCCCGGATAGACGGCCAGCCACGGATTGCGGAAGATATAGCCTTGCGCGCCGCTCAACATGTTCCCCAGACTGGCGAAAGGTGGGGCAATACCAAGGCCCAAAAATGAGAGCGTGCTTTCTGCTATCACCGCTTCGCCCAGACGTAATGTGGTCTGGACGACGATCGGAGCGACCGCGTTGGGGAGCAGATGCTGACTGATGATGCGGCCTGGCCGGGCGCCGATTGCCCGTGCTGCTTCGACAAAATCGCGCTGCTTCAATGACAGCACGGAGCCGTGGACGAGGCGCGCCAGGCGCGGCCAGCCAAAGAGCGTCAGGATAATGATGATCACAAAAATGCTGACGTTGTTCGCGCCGAACGTCTGGCGGAGAAACGTCAGATTACGCAGCATTTGCGACACGACCAGCAGCAGCGCCAGTGCAGGCAGTGACAGCACCACGTCCGTCAGACGCATGAGCACAGTTTCGACCCAGCCGCCAAAGTAGGCTGCCGCGGCGCCAACAATAACGCCAACCACCGTCGTGAGCAACGTCGAGATGACGGTGACCATGAGCGAAATGCGCGCGGCGTACAGCAGCCGCGACAAGATGTCGCGCCCGAGCTCGTCACTACCGAGCCAATGCGCGCTGGACCACGATCCAAACTGGTTTGACAGGTCCTGCGCTTCCTGAGCGTAGGGCGCAATGATTGGCGCGGCAACCGCGAGCACGGCGAACAGCAGCAGCAGCAGCAGGCCCAGCACACCGAGGCGATGGCGAGCAAAGCGCCGCATGGCGTCGCCCCACAGAGTCCGCTGTGGACGCGCGAGGCCCGCACCTGTCGACGGCGCATCGAGGCCGATAGCGGGTGCGCTCACGTGTAGCGGATCCGCGGATCGACCACGGCGTACAGCAGGTCCGCCAGTAAATTGCCAACGAGCACCAGAAACGCCGTCAGCATGATGACCGCCGTGACAACCGGCCAGTCGTTACCAAACACGGCGTCAAAGAGGAGACGGCCCATGCCGGGCCAGGAGAAGATCGTTTCGGTGATGATGGCTCCCGAAAAGAGGATAGGCACATCCAGGCCCAGAATGGTGATCACCGGAATCAGGGCGTTGCGCAGACCATGCCGCGAAATGACGACGCGTTCAGTCAAGCCTTTCGCCCTCGCCGTCCGCAGGTAGTCCAGGCTGAGAATCTCGAGCATGCTGGCGCGCATGAAACGGCTCCACTGCGCAATGAACGTCAGGCTCAGCACGAGTACCGGCATGATCATGTGTTTGAGTTTGTCGAGCCAATCTTTTTCGAGTCCGGGTGTGGAAATTCCGGATGTTGGCAGCCAGCGCAGCTGGACGGCAAACACAATCATCAGCATGAGGGCAAACCAGAACACGGGCATGGAGATGCCGACGAACGATAGGCCGGTCACCAGATAGTCGATTTTCGAGTACTGGCGGATGGCGGAGTAGATGCCGATGGGCAACGCGATCAGCATCGACAACAGGATCGACACGCTCATCAGCTGGATCGTTTGCGGCAGCCGGTCGTTGATGACTTTGCCAACCGGCTGGCCGAAAGCAACGCGCCACGAGTCACCCCAGTCGAGTCGAACGGCGCGGATGAGCCATTCGCCATACCGCTGGGGCAGCGGTTTGTCGAGTCCGATCAACTTGTTGAGCCGCTCGACGTCAGCTGGACTTACCTGTGGGTCGGCCAGCAGCTGATCGAATGGACCGCCCGGCACCAGCTGCAAGATGCCGAAGACCAGCATGCTGATCAACAACAGCAGGAACGCCATCTGGATCAGGCGGCGCAGCAGAAATGTGCTCAATGGAAGCTACCCGGCGGGGACGAACCACGACCACATATTCCACGTTTCCGGGGTACCCGTAGCCGTGGGCCTGAAGTTCACCATATTGGCGCGGGCGGTACTGGTCACCGTTCGCTGAAACAGCGGAATGACCGGGACATCGTCAGTCCAGATTTTGACCGCCTGGCAGTACAGTGGCTTGCGTTTGTCGATGGCCAGCTCGTTCGCCGCCTGCGTCATGACCTGGTCGTATTGGGGACTCTTGTAGCGCGGATAGTTCTGGCCGACGAGGCCGTTGGCTGGCTCAGGTACGCCCACACTGCGATACAGCGTGGTGCCCGGATCCGGCGCCGCAACCCAGGTGTACATGCCCAGATCGAACGAGCCTTGAATGAGTGGGCCCTCACGAGCGAAGAACGGTGTCGCCGGCATGAACTCCAAATCCAGGTTGACGCCTGCTTGCTTGAGCTGGGCCTGCATCACCTGGGCAACGTTCTTGCGCAACGAGGCATCGGTCGTCGTGAGCTTCAGGGTGAGCGGCTGGCCATTTTTGGCGAGCATGCCGTCCGCGCCCTTGTTGTAGCCCGCCTGCTGGAAGAGCTGCGTCGCCGCATTCAGGTCATAGGCGTACGGCGTGACACAGCTCAGATCGTACGCCCACGGCGGAATGCCCGGCTGAATCCAGGATGTGGCGACGCTGGTCTTGCCGAACAGCAGTTTGTCGACGATCTGCTGCCGGTCGATCGATTGGATCAACGCTTTGCGTACGTTTTTGTCCTGCAGCGCCGGTACGGTCAGGTTCAGGTCGATGTGCTCCCAGGAAGTACCCGCGATGTAATTTGGCTTGTAGCCCTGCAGGCGATCAAGCTCTGGTGAGACGTCAACATCGGGGCCCTGGATCGACGTTGTCACGTCAATTTCGCCGGCCTGGAGGGCCGCCAGGGTGGCATTCGTGTCGGTGATGATGCGGAAGACGACGGTTTTTGTCGGTACCTTGCCCAGCACATAGTCATCGACCGCTTGTAGCGTGATCGACTGATTAGGCACGACATCCACGACTTTGTATGGCCCATTGCCCACCGGTCGGGACGACCAATCGGCGGCTTGCTGTTGCTCCGGTGGAATCTTGCTCAGGATGTGCTCCGGCAGCCAGAGTCCATTGTTCAGCAGCGGCGGAAGAAAGTAATAGGGATCCGTCAGCGGGTCCTGCTGGTCTTTGTAGTCCGCCCACTGCGTGGCCTCGAGGCCGAAGGCGCCGTTTTGGGCCGCGTCGCGTGCTTGCTTCGCTGACATATAGCGCACCACGGCGGTCTTGTCGTCCGGCGTATCGATGCCGGCGATCTTCGCGACGGTCGTGCGGCCGGTGGCGGGGAATTTCGGATCGAGCTCTAACTTCCACGCGTAGGCGATGTCTTTGGAGGTGGTCGGGACTCCGTCCTGCCACTTGACGCCGTCTTTGATTTTGAACGTGACTTCGAGGTGTTTATCTTCACCGTTACCCACGAATGTGGCGCCGCCGTTGTCAATAGTGGGTACCTGCTCGACGCCGATCGGGACGTATTCGCCGCGGTTGTCGTTGGTAATAGGGTAGGTGAAGACCGCGTACAGGACAGCGGTCCGCGCCGCCATCGAGCCGATGCCAGGGTGCAGCGTGTCCGGAAACTGGCCCATCGACACGACGAGCGTGTCCTTGACGTTGCCGCTCGCCGGTTGCATTGGCTCCATGGGCTTGCCGATGGTGGCCGAGCCAGCCGCGGCAGGAGTGGCGCCGCTCGCCGCGGCAGTGGTCGGCTTGGCCGCGGCTGGCGCAGGCGTCGCCGCAACGGGCGCACTGGCGGCTGTCGTGGGTTTGGCGGCGGTCGTTGGCGGGACTGAAGTTGCTGGCGGCGCGCTCGGTGCCGTCGCGGGACCACACGCTGTAGCCAGGAGAAGCGCCGCGGCTATTCCGGAGAAAGCGTGCCAACGCGTGGTTGGCGTCGGCGGCGGCAGTCGATCACGCATGAACCTGACCTCCACTGAGCGGCCCGCGCCCCATCCTCCCCACGGCGCCGCTTTTCTGACCAGTCTAGTGCCCCCAACCACGCCACGTCGCCACCAGCACATGGCCGACCACGACTGGGATCGTGCAATAGCCGAGCAAGGTGTGCAGGGGATAGATCGCCTCGCGCACGCCCGCGGGGAGTGGGCCATCGACAGGCGCTCCAATGACGGTGCCTGTCACGACCAGGCCAGTCGTGAGAATGACAACGAGGGCCAGGTTGAGCTTCTGCCCGGCGTTGAAGCGGCCACGTGCCGCACGGGCTTCTCGCCACAGGTCGGCAATCGGGCTGAAGCCGTCCCACGCCGCGGCGAGGGCAGGCAGGACAAACAGCAGCACGGCCCAGGTTAGATGGATCTCGCGGAACAGTTTCGAGCCGAGAAACGGAATGCCGCGCAGGTCGGGGTTGCCCACGGCCAAACCCGAACCGAGGAGCCCCAGAAAGGCTACGGCGAATCCCCAGTGGATCAGCCGCATCACGACGCTCCAGCGCTGGGCGCTGCCAGGGCGAGCTAGACGAACGGATCGAGCTGCCAACCGCGCCGCTCCCAGAAGCCGACCTGCCGCCGCTCTTCGACGGTGATGTGTGACAGCCATTTGACGCTCTTGTAGCCGTACATGAACGGGACGACCAGGCGAATCGGGTAGCCCTGGCGGTCTGGCAGCGGTTCACCATCCAGATGCGTTGCGAGGAGCGTTTCGGCTCGCAGCGCTTGTTGCACGGTCAGCGAGTCGGTATACACCCCGCCCAGGGAGTGAAACGTCACGAATCGAGCGCCACTCTGGGGTTGGGCGCGGCGCAGGATTTCTGCAAGCTGGACGCCGGTCCAGCGCGCGTTGGGCACAGCCCAGCCTTCGACACAGTGAAATGTCCCTGTATATGCAAACGGCGGGAGTTCCGCCAGCGTGTCAGGTGTCAGCTGGAACGGGCTGTCGACCAGGCCATCGACGGGCACCGACCACCGACCGCGTTCGACCAGCCCTGGTTGCGGTCGTCGCTCGACCGTGTTGATGCTGAACACGCGGCTGTAGCGAAAGGTGGGCGGTCCAAGCTCGAACTGCTGAGCGAGGTCGTTCAGGTTCATCGAGCCGCTCAGGTCATAGTCGCTGTCGGCTGTGGCTGGTGCACTGCTCGAAGTGGACGCCCCGAGCCGCTCGATTTGCTCGGGGCTCAGACCCTGTGGCAGGAGTGCGACGCGGCCGGCGATGGCGGCGACGCTGGCGATAAGTGTGCTCAGAAAGGCCCGACGCTGGCGCAACACAACCGCGAGAATCCCCTCGCCCGGCTTTGTAGCACGCTCAGGCTTCGGAGCGGGGGCTGACGGTGGGAGCCTCGCCGATGGTCAGGGTTAGGGTGACGCCGTGGCCACCGCGGATAATGCCGAGCGGCACCACGTCGCCTGGGCGGTGGACGACCAGGCGTTGGAGGAGCTCGTCGCGGTTGTAGACGTCGACGCCGGCGAAGCTGGTGATCACATCGCCCGCCTGAATGCCGCTGTCGGCTGCCGGACCGACGGCCGCCACGGTCGACACCAGGGCTCCACGATCCGGACCCGGTGGGCTCGTCGTGATCGATGCGGGACTCGTTGCCATGCGCGGCACGCCGGGGAGCGTTGGTTGGTCGGGCAAATAGCTCGAGCTGCTGGGGACCTTGAGGTCGACCAGTGTCGCGCCGATGTACGGCTGTCCCGTGTCGACTACCTTGCCGAATCGCACCAATTGATCGGCCACGCGTCGCGCCGTGTCAATTGGGACCGCGAAGCTGAGCCCCTGCGCTGGAGCGCCATTGCCAACCTCGACAACGAGCGTCGCCACGCCGACCACTTCGCCGTTCAGGTTCAGCAGCGGCCCACCCGAATTCCCTGGATTGATGTCCGTGTTGGTCTGGATCATGGACTGGCTATACGTGCCCTGGCCTTCAGAAACCGGTCGGTTCAACGCTGAAACGATGCCGGTTGTCAGGGTGTGGTCCAGGCCGTAGGGATTGCCGATTGCTACGAGTGGGTCACCGACCTGGAGTCCGCTTGACGTGCCCAGCGGCACGGTCGGCAGGTTGAAACCGCCATCGATGCTGACGACGGCGATGTCGAATGCGCTGTCCGCGCCGACCACCGATCCGGCAAAGTGTCGACTGTCACTCAGCGTCACGGTGATCGCCTGGGCGCCGTAGACCACATGGGCATTGGTCAGGATCAGTCCGCTGGCGTCGAAAATTGTTCCGGAACCGATCTGTTGATCCGCGCGGATGCTGACGACGGCTGGACCAACCGTGCGGGCGATTTCGGCGGCTGGCGTTGACAGCTCCGGCGCGGGCGCTGTGGAGTCCGTGGCGAGGATGGTGCTCGGTTCGTCCGCCGAAGGGTGCGGGATGGCAACTCCGGCAGCGAAAGCGATGGCCGCCAGCAGCACCGCCCCGGCGGTGATGGATGGCAAACGAAGCAACAGCATCTACGTGACAATGCCGCGGACCGCGGCGCGATAGGCCTGCGTCAGGTTGATGTAGGCGGCTCCACCGGGCCCGGTGTAACTGGGCGTCAGGTTCGGATCTGGGGCCAACGAGACGATGTCGTGGCTGGCGTTCAACGAGCGGCCGAAATTCGCAAGCTGCAGGACTTCCCGCGGACTCAGGTCGGTTCGGACCAGGGTCGAGAGGTCTTTGAGGAGCGAAGGCAATCGCGGCAGGATATCGAGCTGCGCGGCACGGTCGCGGATTGCCAGCAGAACTTGTTGCTGGCGGGCTTGTCTGCCATAGTCCGAGTCCGGGTGGCGGGTGCGCGCGTATTCGACTGCCAGCTGGCCATTCATCAACTGGCGGCCGGCCGGAATATCGATAGTCGTGTAGCCGTAGTCGACGGTCGGATAGGCGGTGTCGACCAGGCGATGTGGGTTATCGATCCACAGCCCGCCGAGCGTGTCGATGACGCCTTCGGCGCTGTGGATGTCTACGAGAGCATAGCGGTCGACCGGGATGCCGAACAGCTGAGAGACGGTTTGTGTGGCGAGGGCCGGGCCACTACCGCGGGCGGTCAGCTCGCCGAGAGTGTAGGCGGCGTTGATGCGGTCTGTGCCAAAGCCAGGGATGCTGACGATGCCGTCGCGGGGTATGGAGACCATGCTGGCGGTGTGCGCGGCGAAGTCGAGTGAGATGAGCAGGAGGGAGTCAGTACGGCCAGGATCGCCGCCGGCGGCGGCTTCGTCGGGGCGCTGGTCGATGCCCATGAGGAGGATGCTCAGCCGGCCGTTCGCTGGCGCCGATGTCCCCGGCGCAGGTGTCGCTGTCGCGGCTGGCGCTGTCGTCGCGCTGGCCGCTGGCGCCGGAGGTGCCGCTGGCGCCGGAGGAGGCGGAGCCGACCGAGGCGGCGCGGGCGCAAGTGGCGTGGCCACTGGCGGTGCGGCTGAAGACGACGCGGCTGGCGCCGGAGCCGCCGCGGCGACGCCAAACAGCAGCCCGGCCACAACGAGCCCAGCGAGCAGAAGCCCCTTCATCGGTCTCCTTCTTGAAGGGGTAAGCGAACCGTGACGGTCGTGCCGTGCCCGAGCTGGCTATCGATGGCGATCGTGCCCCCATGCTGTGTGACGATCTCGTGGACCCCGGCCAGCCCCAGCCCGGTGCCCTGGAACACGCTGGCGACGTTGCTGGCTCGATAGCCGAGCTCGAACACTCGCGGCAGCTCTGCCGCCGGGATGCCCACGCCCTGGTCGGCTACGGCGATCACCGCCCAGCCATCGGTTTGTTGCAGCGTCACCACCACCACGTCATCCTGATGGCTGTACTTCAGCGCGTTGCCGATGAGATTGGCCAGCATGCGCTCCAGGCGCGGGACGTCCCACCAGCCATGCAGCTGCGGCACCGCGGCGAGGACGACGACGCTGGATTTCGGGGGCCGTGAGCTGACAGCCTGGCTTTCGGCGGCCATGCGGCGCGCAATCAAGACCAGGTCGGCCGCTTGCCGCCGCCCGGCGCCATCGTCTGTTTCGGCTTGCACGGCCAGATCCGCTAGTTCGTCGAGCAGCCGAGCGACGCGTAAGGCGGCGTTCTCGATGTGTTGCAGACCGTCCGCAACCGACGCACCGTCAACCGCATTGGCGGCGGCACGGCGGCGTAACAGCTGGGCATAGCCACTGATCGCAGCCAGTGGCGAGCGGATGTCATGGATCAGCAAATCGCGCATCGATGTGACCTGCATCAAATTCTCATCGCGGTCCAAGCTCAGGATGCGATGCTTGGGATATGCCACCAATTAACCGGCCGCAAACCGCGCCGAGGCGCGCGGACATACGCATCGAATCACCTACTCACCTGGCAGTGGCTGGCGCCGGGCTCTGGCTGGTTGCCGTGCTGTTGCACCCGCTCAGCGTGCTCGCACCCGTCGGAATCCTGCTCCTGATCGTGGCGGGTATCGCCTACCTGATCCGGCCGCGCAATCGCACCATGTACTGGCGCGACCGGCAGATCGAACTCACCGACGACTCGCCGACGTTCGCTCATCAGCTGTACCGCGCGGTCTTCAAACACTGATCAAGCAGCCAACCGTCTCTCGCTGATCGGTTGTGGCGGTCGGGCCGGGCCTCGTCCGGCACCCGTCTTGGCGATGGCATCGGCGATCCCAGCAAGGTCGACCTGCTCCAGATGGAGCGTCGCGGCATCGAGCCAGCCGTCGACCTGTTCGGGCCGTCGGGCGCCGACGATGGCACCGCTAACGCCAGGCCAGGCCAAAGTCCAGGCGATGGCTACCGCGGCGGTCGTGGTGTTGTGGCGTGCCGCCGGACTCCGCAGCGCCGCGGCCAGACCGAGATTGCGCCGCAAGCCTTCGCCCATGAAATTCGGGTCATGCGAGCGCCAATCATCAGCAGGGAGTCCTGCCGCACGGGCTGTGTTGAAGGAGCCGCTAAGCAAGCCGGACTGCATCGGGCTGTAAACGATGACCCCGGTCTGATGTTCGAGCGCCCAGGGCAGCTCTGCCGCGGCGGCCGTCCGTTCGATGGCTGAGAAAGGGGGCTGGAGGGTATCGACATGACCCTGCCGTTCCGCGACTTCGAGCTGTGCAGCGGAGTGGTTCGACAGCCCGACAGCACGGAGTTTGCCGTCCGCTTTGAGGTCCAGCAAGGTCTGCCAATATTCCTCCAGGGGCGTCCCATCCTCCGCCGGCCAATGCATCTGG
>DASYKL010000823.1:0-5130 GCA_035995405.1 Chloroflexota bacterium | reverse complement strand
TAGGCCACGAGCATCACCTCTTGTGGGTCGATGCCTTCGGCTTCGACGCGATCGGCGGTCAGCAGGCGTATCCCTCGCTGTGCGGCCAACTCGTGCACCCGCAGCCAGGGAGTAGCCATGGGCTCGAGCGATTTGCGCAACCTCGCAATCGCCTCCGGGTCGAACACCCGATCGGCGTAAAACTCCGCGTTCCGCGTCGCCAGAGCCGCGTACCGCAACCTGTCAACCATGGCCGAGGAGGGGCCCGTAGAGCTGCGCCGGCGGCCAGCTCTGGGCTGCCGCCGGCGGCTTGAGCTGGAGAGCGCCCGCGGGGGTGTCGATCGTGCCCGTCAAGCGGGTCAGGCTGCCATCGGCCGCTCGCTGGAGAAGAATGACATTGCCTTGCGGCAGCGTCTCCCAGTGCTCATCCCAGGACGCCGCCGGCACCCACCAGCGCAGGTGGTCGCCTTCTGGCTCCACCCGATCGAGCCATTGGGTCAGGCTGAACAGCCGCGGTGGATTCGCCCACGTTTTGGGAAAGGCGTAGGTCTGGCTCAGTACCAGCGGGTCGGCCCAGGAGTTGGTGAAGATGAACGTGGGCTCGTCCGCTGGGTTGAGCTGGTACAGCAACACCGTGCCATCGCCCAGGTCGGAACAGCAGGCGGCAACTTGTTGCCAGAACGCTCGCTGCAGCTGCCAGCTGCGCATGAAGTCGCGCTCGATCGTCACGTAGTAACCAACGGCCAGGGCCAGGTACGCGGCCAGCAGAGCGATCGCCAGCCGCGGCCGAAGTTGGATGAGCAGCCAGGCGATCGCTGCAGCCAGGACAGCCATGCCGAGCGTGGCGCCCAGGTGGACCGACGTGCCGCGGCCAACGACCGCGTTGGGTGGGAAGTGGGTGAAGGCCAGGCCATAGCCAAGCACCAGCATGGCGAGCCCGGCGGCGCCGACGCGGAGCGGCCCGGCGGCCGTTCGACCTCCCGCCTCTGAGAGATGTTCCTGGCGCCGAGCGAGCCATAGCAGCGCGGCGAAACCGACGAAGGCCAGGGCGACGATGATGATCGTTTCAATGTCCCAGGTGGGGATAGCCTTCAGCGGGCCATAGAACATGGCCGCGATGCTGCGCACGGGGCCGAGGGCGAGTGAGCCAAGGAACGGCGCAACGATGGCGCCTACGCCGCCGACCGAAGAGGTGGCGCGACCTTCGCCCGCCACATATCGGGCCACGACGGCCAGGATCAGCACTACTACCAGTCCCACCCAATGGACTACCAGCCGACGCGGTAAGCGCCGATCCCAGCAATCGGCAAACAGCGGCAACGCGAACAGCGCCAGATAACCCGACTCGTAGGCCAGCAGTGCGCCCGCGCCCAACGGGTAGGAGAGCCAGCGGCGCCCGCCGACATAGGCCAGAGCAGCCAGCAGCGCGAACGTCAGCGAGGGTTGGAGCTGAAAGTCGTGCGTGAGCAGAATCTTCGTCGTGTCCGCCGGGAACAGACACAAGACCGCAGCACCGACCGCGGCCGGGGCAAGCGGCACTCGTGACCGCAGCAAGCGAAAGCACAGAAAAACGTTGAGGCTGACCACCACGAAGCCCAGCAGGTAGATCGCCGAGAGACCACCCAGTTTGTCTCCGACAAACGACAGCAGGTCGGGCAGAAAGAAGCCCAGCGGCCGCCCCTGCGGCAGCCCAGTCACAGCCGTCAGGAACCGCCGCGCCAGATAACTGGGATCCTGCCCCATGGCCTCTGAGATGAACCAGTAATCGTCCTCGTACAGGCCGAACTCGCGGAAATGGTGAAACTGCGCGAGCCACGCCAGCGCGGCGCACAGCGCCAGGGCAAGCGCTCCACCACTGGCGGACCGCGACAGGCCAGACGCCATAGCTGCTAGGCGGCGCGCGCGACCAGCGCTACGTTCCAGGTTTTTTCGTTCGCCTCGTCGTCAAACGAGGGAAACGCTCCCAGTCGTACGAGCTCAAAACCCGTCGCCGCCAACAGCAGCTCGAGCTCCGGTGCGAAGAAATAGCGCATCGGGTGCTGCTCGCGAACTTCGGCTACCACCCGTCCATCCTCGATCCGCCAGACGTGGTAGCGCACGGTACACAGGTCGTGGCGCGGATCCAGCTCGCCGGCCGCCACCCGAATGAGCTGTCCATTCGGCCTGTCCACCACTTTCACGCGCTCGGACGGCCGCTCGGCCAGGACAGCTGGGCCGTACCAGAAGTCGCAGAACAATAGACCGCCCGCATGCAGGTGCCGACGAGCGGTACGCAGTGCGCTCTGCACGTCGGCATTGCCCACTTGATAGCCGAGAACGGCGAACATCATCAGCACCGCATCGAACGTCTCAGACAGGTCGACGGTGCCAATCTCACCTAATTCGAACCGTGCCGAGGTGCCTCGCGCTCGAGCGCGTTCCAGCATGTCGGGCGCGCGATCGACACCAACCACCTGGTAGCCGCGCTGCGCCAGCACAATCGCGTGTCCGCCCGTACCGCAACCCAGGTCAAGCACACGGCGCACCGCACCCTGGCCATACAGCCTGAAAATACGTTCGATCAGCTCGCATTCGGCAAGGTAGTCCTTGTCCTGGTACAGGTCGTCGTACGCGGCAGCGTAATCACGCCCGAACACGTTCTGGGTCATACAAGCGTCTCCCTGACAGCCGCGCAGACGCGATCGATTTCAGCCTCGGTGAGCGACAAACCGGAGGGCAGATACAGACCCTGGCGGGCGATGCGCTCGGCCACCGGGTAGGTTTCGCCAGCGAACCAACCGCGCTCCAACAAGACAGGTTGTTCGTGCATCCCCAGGAAAAATGGCCGTGTCTCCACGCCGGCGGACTTCAGCCGTTGGGCAAATGCGTCAGCAGTCAGACCTGTTTCTTCGCGCAACACGAGGCCATACATCCAGTACACGGAGCGTGCCCAGGGCTGCTGCACCTGCAGCTCGAGTCCGGGCACCTCCGACAAACGATCGGTATAGGCCTGGCCCATGCGCCGTTTACGCTCAACGATGTCGGCCATGCGCTCCACCTGGGTCATGCCCAGCGCCGCCTGCATATTGGTCAGGCGATAATTGAACCCTAATTGCGTATGCAGGAAGCGACGACCTGGTTGAAAGCCAAGATTGCGCTCCCGCCGCGCACGGTCGGCGAGGTCATCGTCGTCGACCAGCAGCATGCCGCCTTCGCCGGTCGTCACCAGCTTGTTGGCGTAAAAGCTGAACGTGCTGGATTGGCCAAAACTACCAGCGCGACGACCGCGATACTCGGCGCCATGAGCTTCAGCGGCATCCTCGATGACCGCTATATTGTGGTGTTCGGCGACTTGCAGCAATGGGTCCATGTCGACGGGGTGTCCGTAGATGTGGACCGCCATGATGGCCCGCGTGCGGGGGGTGATGCGCGCTTCGATCTGCGAGACGTCCATGGTCCAGGTTTGTGGGTCGGCATCCACGAGGACCGCCATCGCGCCGGCCTGGACGACCGGCAAAACGCACGAGATGATGGTGAAGGTCGGCATGATGACTTCGTCGCCGGGCTGCAGACCCAGCAAGTCCACCGCCACCTGGAGCGCGACAGTGCCGTTGGCGACCGCGACGCCGTGCCGTCGGCCACAATAGGTGGCCCAGGCGGATTCAAATGCTTCGATGTGCGGCCCCGCGCCCGAAATCCAGCCAGAGCGCAGCGCCTCCATCACCGAAGCGAAATCCGCTTCAGTCAGGAGCGGCTCGTTCACTGGAATCAAAAACGTTCCTTTTCGGCGCCGCCGGGGTAAGGGCCTTGTTTGATCTCGAGTAGCACCGTATCTTCGAGCACGTGAAATCCGTGACCGCCGTTGACGGCGATCACGATGTCACCCACTTGCAATTCGCGTGTCGCCACCAGCCGCTGGTCAGCCGTATAGACATCAACGCTGCAGCGCCCTTGCTGCATGACCAGTACTTCGTTGCTACCCACCAGATGACGTTCGATTGGCAGGTGGATGTGCCGTGCGATCTCGCCCCCGGCTGGATACACCACGTGGCCAACTTGCAAATTGCAGTCATCCGGCGTCAGAAACGTCGTCTTGGTCGGTGCTGTGCCGCCGCGGATGACGTACGCCAACACCACACCATCATCCTGGATTGTTTCGATCATGCGGCTTCAGGGATCGCGTCAATACGCCGCAGCACCTCGTCAAAGGCGCGCCGAAAATTCAGGTGCGTCTCAAAGAAGCCGCACGCGGCGTTGGATACCGCATCGTAGCGAACGGATAATTCGCCGAGCGCCGCGCCGATATCCGACGCGTACTCCACCGCGACGCCACAGCCGCTCGATCGAATGAGCGAAGAGATTGACGCCGCACGATTGACGATCACGGGCAGTCCGGCTCGCAGGTAGTACGCCAACTTGCCCGAGGACAACCCGATCGTTTGCACATTGCTCTGGGTGAAGGCGGACTCGCCGCTGGATACGTAAAACGCCAGGCCAACGTCCGCGCCGTCGATCAACGCATCATAGTCCTGGCGCGGCACCGGTCGCAGCGAGAAGTGCACGCGGCTTGGATCGGCGCGCTGACGCAAGCCGTCCACGTATGCCGACGACTCGGCGTCGTACCGCGTGTGCACCACCAGCACCCAGCCCGACGGCCAGGCGGCAGCCGATTCGACGATCTGCTCGATGCCCGTCCAGTCGCCGAGACTGCCCGAGTGCAGGACGACGCGCATACCTGTCGGCAACGCGAAACGCGTGTGCCAGTAGCTGGAAGGTGCCCGCCGAGCCGGACCCGGCGGTGCGTTGGGCACCAGTACGACCTGAGGCATGGGGATGCGATTGTCGTCGGCGAGCAAACGTCCGCGCGCCTCATCCTGGACCACCACGAATACCGCGCGGCGGCTAAGCTCGAGCTCCTTCGCCTTGAGCAGCCGCTCGGCAGCCGTGCCGAGCTCGTACGACAGGAGCAGCTCGAGAGAGTAGTAGCCGATGGGTGCGCCGCGGGCGACCGCCTGGGCCAGTGCCAGACCATCTGGGTCGACGCCGATCACGCACTTATACGGGCCGCTGGGGCCATTAGCCACAGCGTTGCGAGCGCGGGCGGCAATCCGCGAGCCATGTGCCAGGCCGCTGCCGAGGGCTTGATAGCCACGCAGCAAAGGCGCACGGGCG
>DASYKL010000822.1:0-6675 GCA_035995405.1 Chloroflexota bacterium | reverse complement strand
GGAACATGTGCGGAAAAATCGTCAGCACATCGACCTCGAACGACGACCCATCGCTCATCCGCCCAGACGCTCCAGCTCCGCGTCATCAATCCCGAAGTGGTGCGCCACCTCGTGTATGACCGTCTTACGGACTTCGCGACGCAGCGCTTCCGGATCACCTGAGCCAACCTCCTCGACAATCGGCCGCCAGAACAAGGTGATGCGGTCGGGCGTCACCAGGTGGTAGCCGCTGGCGCGTTCGAGTCGATTGATGCCTTCATACAGACCGAGCAGGTCGCGATCGGGGTCGTACCCCAGACGCTCGAGCCGCCGCCGTATGGGTCGCTCTTCGACGATCACGGCGACATTTTCCAGACGCTCCTGGACATAGGTCGGCAGCTCGTCAAGCGCTTCGGCGACCAGCGCCTCAAAGGCCCGCCGCGACACGCGAGGGGCGATCCGCTGACGCGCCCGAACGTAGCGAGCTAGACGATCGGTGCGTTCGGTCACCGAGCCGTCATGAACATCGGAATGACCATGCTCACGACGACCACGAGTCCAATAATGACGTAGATCAACTGCAACCTGGTCACGTGCCGGACTATACCGTTAGCGTTCCCGTTCGGCTGTTGCCGGCTCGGGCGGCTGCACTTTCGTCACCCGCACTTTCCGCACTCGACGGCCGGTCGTTGTCAGCACCGTCACGATGGCCCCGTCCACACGGACCTCATCACCAACATTGGGCACTTTGCCTAACTCGTGATACAGCAGCCCGCCGAGCGTATCGAAATCCTCGTCCTCGATGTCCAGATCAAGCGTGTCGTTCACATCGCGGATACTGACTCGCGCATCGAAGAGGGCCTCGCGATCGCTGACCTCCTCGATCATTGCTTCTTCGATGTCGTACTCGTCGCGAATCTCGCCCACGATTTCTTCGACCAGGTCTTCCATGGTGATCAGACCGGCCGTCCCGCCGTATTCGTCGACGACGATGGCCACGTGGACGCGGCTCTGCTGCATCTCGTGCAGCAGCTCGTCCACTTTCTTGGTCTCTGGGACGTAGGACGGCTCGCGTGCCAGCGGCTGGACGGGCGCGGACTGGCTCCCGTCGCGCAGGTAGCGGAGCAGGTCTTTGGCATAGACGACACCGCTGATGTCGTCGATCGTCTCGTCGAAGATCGGAACCCGCGAATGACCGCTTTCGACGATCCGATCCACCACGTCACGGACCGTCGAGTTAGCCGGTGCGGCGATGATGTCGATGCGCGGCACCATCACTTCGCGAACCGGCTGTTCGCCAAGCTCGATGACGCTGGCGATCATCTCGCGCTCATCTTCTTCGAGGTCGGAGTTGCCCTCGACCAGGTGCCGCAAGCGATCTTCGGCGTCGGCCGGAGTCAGACCCCGTTGCACGCCGACGAGCCGTCGCACGGCTAGCTCGAGCGCCTGCATCGGCACCAGCACGATGAACAGCACGCGATTGAGCAGCTCGACAGGTCGGACGAAGGTCAGGGCCACCCGCTCCGGACGTGCCAGAGCCAGGACCCGGCCGAGAAACTGAACGAGCAGCAAGATCAGCAGCTCGACGCAGCCGAGCAACACGGCCAGCCAGGGCGCCACGGTGTTCCATAGGTCGATGTCCAGCCAGAAAGCCGCCGCGGCCGCCGCGCACAGAGCGGCGGTGTGGACGAAGAGGATGGTCGACAGGCTGCTTGATGGCTCGTCGAGCAGCCGCAGTAGCGCGCTGGCCCGCGGCGTTCCCTCTTCGAGCATGTGCCGCAGACGGGCCCGATCGATATAAACCAGTGCTGCCTGGGCAGTCGAGGACAGAAACAAAACCAGGGCCGAAACGCCAAAAATGATGACGCGTAGGTCACTCATTCGCGTTGCCGCCCTCTTGCGCTACGGCACTCGGCGCGTTCTCGGGCGGCGGATGCCCCCGCCGACGGCGATGCGCCCGCGCCGGCGCACCCACCCAGACCTCGCCGTCAGGCACGTCGTGTGTCACTACCGCGCCAGCCCCCGTCATCGCCCCCGCTCCAACCTTGACCGGCGCCACCAGCAACGTGTCGCTTCCTAGCGACGCCCCATCCTCGACCACGGTGCGGCTCTTCTCTCCCGTCTCGGAGCTGAAGTTGACGGTGATCGTCCCCGCCCCGATGTTCACCCCCCGCCCGATGTCCGCGTCGCCGACATAGCTGAAGTGGTGCATCTGCGTCCCCGCGCCGATGCGGCTTCCTTTGACCTCGGCGTAATTGCCCAGATTCGCCCCGTCCTCAATCACCGCCCCGGCCCGCAAATGGGAGAACGGCCCGATACTGACCCGCTCGCCGACGGTCGCCCCTTCCACCACGGAGAACCAGACACGCGAGCCCGCCCCAATATGGCTCTCCGTGACGTACGAATTCGGTCCGATTTCACACTCGGCGCCGATCGAGGTCCGCCCGCGCAGGTGGCACCCTGGCTGGATCACCGTGTCGGGCTCGATCGTCACCTCTGGCTCAATATACGTCGTCGCCTGATCGACAATCGTGACCCCCGACTGCAACAGCGCGTCGATGGTCCGACGTCTGAGGATGGCCTCGGCTTCAGCTAACTGGACGCGGTCGTTGACCCCCAGCACTTCCTGTTCATCCTGCGTCAGCGTGGCGTTCACCCGCAGCTTCTGCCGCAGTGCGATGTTGACCAGGTCAGGCAGGTAGTACTCGCCTTTGGGACTGAGCGGCAGCTGGCTGAGATTGGGCCACAGCCAGTCGGTCCACACCAGCATTGTCCCGCTCCAGACCTCGTCCACACGTCGCTGATCGGGAGTCGCGTCCAGCTCCTCGACCATCTGCCCGACGCTGCCGTCAGGCAAGCGGACCACCCGTCCGTAGCCAAACGGATCGCGCACCTTCGCATTCAAGAGCCCGATCGGCGCTTCGGCGCTGACACCAGTCTCGATGAGCCGCCGCAAGCTGTCTGGCCGAACCAACGCCTCGTCGCCGTAATGCACCAGCAGCCGCGACGCGCCCAGACGCTTGAGCCCCTGGGCCGCCATTTGGACGGCGTGACCCGTCCCGAGCTGTGGCTCCTGGACGACCGTATCGACCGACTCCGGCAGCATCTGGCGCACCTGGTCGGCCTGGTGGCCCAGCACGACCACGATGCGGCTGGCCCCGGCGCCGGCGAGCAGATCTAGCACGCGGTGGATCAACGGTTGCCCAGCCAGCAGGTGCAGCACCTTGTGTCGTTGGGAGCGCATGCGGGTCCCCTGGCCGGCAGCCAGCACGACCGCGACCAGGGTGCCGCTGCCTGGCGGCTCCCCGGCGTCAGCGAGTTGCGTGGTCCCCCAACGTACTGTGTGCGTCTGTGCGCCTGATCTTGGCCGGCGCGACGGCTGCCCGGCCAGGATTCGAACCTGGATAGCCACATCCAAAGTGTGGAGTCCTACCATTGGACGACCAGGCACAGTGTGGAGCCCCAGGCAATCTCTGGTTCGACCAATCTGAGGCTCATTCGCGTGTTGTTGGTCCGGCTGCGAAGCCTCCAACGCGACCCAGTATAAGGCAGGTCGCCGCGGTCCAGCCCACTCACCCTTGGGCCGTCGCGGCCCGTCTGACCGAGACCCGCGCATGCTTGACCGTCCGCACCGCCTGCGCCACCAGGCCAGCGGCCGCCAGCCTGGCCGCTTGCAGCCGCGCGTCCGTCCGATCGGCCGCGAGCGCAAACAGCGCCGGTCCCGCCCCCGACAGATGAAAGCGTCGCCCACACACACGCTGAGCCGCGGCATGCGTCTCCGCGAGCCGCGGAAAGACCGCGTTCGCGGCCCGCGCAAACCCATTCACCAGCTCGTCATCTGCCAGCTGCCATCCATCGCTGCGCGTGTTCCTCAACCGCGTCGCCAGGCGCTCGCTCACCGCCCCATCAGAAAAATCTTCTGGCACCAGCGCCCCGTATACCCGCTGTGTCTTGTCCGCCAGGTCGTGCGGCGGGACAATCAGCACCAGCCAGTGCGCGCGCAGAGGCGGCAACGCTTCGAGCTCTTCACCTCTCCCGCGCATCATCGCCGCGCCGCCACGCAAGAAGAACGGCACGTCGGACCCGAGCTGCGTCGCCAGCTCTTTCAACTCCGTCAAGCCCAACCGGGTGTCCCAGAGCGCGTTCAGGCCAAGAAGCGTTGCAGCCGCGTCGCTCGATCCGCCGCCCAACCCGGCCGCCGCCGGTATCCGTTTTAAGAGCGTCAGCTCCGCACCCCTGCTGCTCCTGCTTGCGTCGCGGAGCAGCGTCGCCGCCCGCGCTACCAGGTTGGCCGTCGGCTCGATGTCGAGCCCTTCCACACGACTGATCAGCGCGTCGGCCAGATCGAGCCGTAAGTCGTCCGCCAGGCCTATCGTGTGCACCACACTGGCCAGGTCGTGAAAGCCGTCGGACCGCCGCCCCAACACCTCCAGCGACAAATTGACCTTGGCGTAACAGCGGTAGAGGCGCTCGGTCATCGCTCAGGTGCTCCTGAATAGCCGCACCCAGTCGGCTACGGTGAGCGCTTGCGGTCGTAACCCCGCATCGATCCCCGCCCGCGCGAGTCTTTCCACTGCCGCCGGCTTCTCAACTCCCAGACCGTCAGCGAGCGAATTCGCCAGCGTCTTGCGCGGCTGCGTGAAGCCGGCGTGAATGAGTGCCGTGAACTCCGTCACTTCCCCGCGCTCGACGGCTCGCTCACCCTCCGCCAGCGGCTGCAGCAACAGCACCGCCGAGGCCACCTTGGGCGCCGGGTAAAAGGCCGATGCGGGTACGCGCCGCACAATCCGTACCTGCGCTTGCGCCTGAATAGTCACGGCAAGTGCGCTCATCTCGCCTGGTTTCGCCGCGATGCGATCGGCCACTTCAGCCTGGACCATCACGATCAGACGCGCCGCGAACGGCGGACCCGCGGCCAGCAGATGCCGCAACGCAGGTGACGTAATGTGGTACGGCAAGTTCGCTACGACCACGAACGGCTCGCCAAAAAAGCTTGCCGGGTCGACTTTTAAGATGTCAGCCGTCTCGACCGCGACATTCTCAGGAGTCAAGCTCTCGCGCAGCGCCTCACCAAGCGCCGCATCGACTTCAACCGCGACCACGCGGCGCGCCGCTTTCGCTAAACGCTCGGTGAGTACGCCGAGGCCGGGGCCAACTTCGAGGACGTCCTCGTCCGGCAAAAGTTTCGCCGCGCGGACGATAGCCGACGCAATCCCCTGATCTTCCAGGAAAGACTGCGAGAGACGTTTGGCGGGCCGAAGCCCCAGGGCGCGCAAGCGCGCCCTAGATGAATGGCCGTGCACCCGTCGTCGATCGGCGCGCCGCCACAGCCGCGGGCCCGCTTGCTCGGGCCCGGCTACCCTGCGGCACCCGACGAGCACTCCTTACTGCTGCTTCCTTCCGGACCTGACAGGGTTCGAAGGTCGTCGCCGCGCAGGACCAGGCCTTCAACGCTGCGCTGCCCGCTGTCGGGCGGACAACGCGCGACCTCGAACGGGACTTCAACCCCGCTAGAGCGGGTTTCGGGTTACAACGGACCGCTACTCCGCCGTCTAGCACGGCCAGACACCATTCTACCCTGTCAGCCACCAGGGAGGTGCCATTCGGCGAGGCCGGAGCCCTTCAGACAGTTCGCCGCACGGTCGATGATTTCTGCGAAAGCTATGACCACTGCGACGCCCACGGTCCTCATTGTGACGCGCGACCCCGTCGTCAAGCAGGTTGCCGCCATCCTGCAGACCGAAGGCATCACCTCACGGGTGACCGCTTCACTGCGTGACCTGCAACGCGCCATCACCGCTGCCAAAGGCCGCTGCGTTGCCGTGCTCGACGGCGAAATGGCCAGCGACCTTGCTTTCCCAGCCGCCGACGCACTCGAACGATTGCGTGCCCTGCCCCTCCTCGTGCTGCTGCCAACCGATGGCGACCTGCGGCACACCGCCGACGTCCAGCGCACGGCCGTCGAAGAATACGCTCGCAAACCCATCGCCCCGTCCGTCCTGGCGCTGCGCATCAAAGCGTTGATGCTGGCAGCCGGGCTGACGTTGCCCGCCGTCCCTTCGCTAACTCCCGCCGCGCCACAACAGGGACCCCTCGACCTGCCTGATGATCCGCGCGGTCAGCTCACGGTCGTCTTCTCGGTCAAAGGCGGCTCGGGCAAGAGCACCATCGCCACCAATCTGGCCGCCGGTCTGGCGTCGCTGTACAACTTCCAGACGCTGCTGGTCGACGCCAACCTGTGGTTCGGCGACATTGGCGTGCTGCTGAACCTGACCTCGACTCGCAGCAGCATCGATGTCTGCGGGACCGATGATCCCGACCTGTTCGCGCTGCCAAAAGCCGTCGTTCCGCACGCCTCTGGGGCGTCGGTGTTGTTGCGCCCGCCCGACCCGCTGAGCGTCGAGAAGATCAAGCTGCGCAGCTTTGTCGACGCGATCGAACGCTATCGCTCGCTGTACGAGCACGTGATTGTCGACTGCTCAGCCACGCTGGACGAGCTGAACCTCGATCTGCTCGAGTCGGCGACCCGCATTTTGTTGATCGTGACTCCTGAAATGGGCGCGTTGCACAACACGGCGCGCTTCCTCGGTCTGGCCGAACGTCTCGGCCACAGCGACAAGATCAGTCTGGTCCTCAACCGTTCGAACAGCGGTATCGGCTCCGAAGACCTGCAGCGCACGCTGGGCATCCCCGTGG
>DASYKL010000821.1:0-2288 GCA_035995405.1 Chloroflexota bacterium | reverse complement strand
GGAGACGATGCGCCGTTCGCCGTGGCTCGCCTCAGGCCAACGAGGCCTGGCCGCCGTGGCATTCGGCCTCACCGCAGCAGGCGCGTACACGATTGTCCGCGTGGCTGTTACAGATGTAGTCTCCTCGCTGGTAGCAGTGGGCGCGTTGATCTTGCTCTGGCGCTGGCGTCTCCCTCCAGCGCTGGTCATCGTGTTGGGCGGAGCAAGCGCCGTTGGCCTGGGCCTCACGTTCGGCTGATCTGTCGCCGCAGCATCATGACGAGCGGACGGTCACTTGCTGGATCATGCCTTCTTCAAAGTGTCTTTTGCCCGTGCTCGCAACGGTGAGATTGCAGAAAAAGGCGTACTCGCCTGGGCTCAGGTCAAGCGACGACCAGCCGCCAAAGCCCTGGTCCATGCTCTGGAATCCACCCACGCTGACGTACGGCTGGACCCCGCTCGGTTGCGTCGTGGTCATGAACCTGACCAGGTCGTCAGCGCTTTGGCCGGGCGCTAACCTGGCCGCCAGAAGCTCGTGGGCGAGTGGCCCCGCATTGTCGATGCGCAACGTCGTACGACCGCCCGAGAGAGCCGCGGGCAAACCGTCGATCTGAAAATTCTGCAGCGTCACATTCGCCGTGCTGATCGGTTGATCGGCGGGCTCTCTCCCCTGCTCGTCGTCGACGACCTGCACTTGTTGCAGGAGTCCTTTGCCGGCATTGATCTGGCCGTCGGCAGCGCGCAGGACGTCGAGCACCACGTACGTCCCAGGCGGCAGGTCAAATGAGACCTCGTCGCCACCTACGCCAGGGTCCAGCACGCCATTGCCACCAAGAGTGGTAATCAGCGCGGCTGTCGGCTGACCCTGCAGCACGGCAGCGGCATACTGTTCGAGCGTCACACCGCTGTTCAGCAGCACCAGTTTGGCGTGATGGGGACTGTGGCCCACGTTGCGCATGACTAGCGACACCATCCCAGCCGGGATGGTGTCAGGCAGGTTGACGAAGCCCGAATCCGTTACGTCGAAATTGATCGGTTCGATGGACGCGGGGGCGACGCTTGCCGTGGCGACGAAGCACAGCGCCGCCATTGCGCTGGCGCAGACCGCAGACCGCAGGAACCACAAGACCCCGCCCGACATAGCACGAAGATCGCAGCGTGCGTCTTTGGTGTCAATACCGCGCCTGGACCCGAAGTCAGGCCGCAGATCAGGACTACTAGAGGGCGCGGCCGGTGAGCTCGCGGGCAATGACTAACCTCTGGATCTCGGCGGTGCCTTCCCAGATCTGATAGATCTTGGCGTCGCGGTGCCATTTTTCGACGGGGAAGTCGCGGATATAGCCGTAGCCACCCAGGATCTGGATCGCATCGTTGGTGACCGCCATCGCGACGTCGCCGGCTTTGAGCTTGGCCATGCTCGCGGCGCGAGCGAACGGTTGGCCCTGGCCGGCTTGCCACGCGGCGCGCCAGATCAGCAGGCGCGCGGCGTCGATCTCGGTGGCCATGTCGGCGAGTTTGAACGCGATGGCTTGATGGCCAGCGATCGGTTTGCCAAACGTCTTGCGCTGCAGCGCGTAATCCAGCGCGTATTCGTACGCTGCGCGAGCAATCCCGAGTGCGCCAGCGCCGACGCCAGGGCGGGTGGACTCCAGCGTTTTGAGCACGCCAATACCGCCGCGACCGCGCTCGCCGCCGAGCAAATTCTCGCTCGGCACAAAGCAGTCCTCCAGGATCACTTCGCCGGTGTGCGAGGCGCGCACGCCCATCTTGCGCTCCTTCTTACCGGCTTTCAGACCGGGGTTGCCTTTGTCGACGACAAACGCCTGTATCCCAGCCCAGCCGGCAGTTGGGTCGGTGGTGGCAAAAATGACGTGGACGTCGGCGATACCGCCGTTGGTGATGAATCGCTTCGAGCCGTTCAGCAGATACCCGCCTTCCACGCGTTTCGCGGTAGTGCGCATAGCGGAGACATCTGAGCCCGCCTCCGACTCCGTCAAAGCCATTGCCCCTAGCACGACCTGGCCGGGATCGCAGAACATGGGCATGTACTTCGCTTTCTGCTCGGGTGTGCCGCATTGCTGCAGCGCGGTCGCACAGAGCGCCGTGGCGCTGATCGCGATCGCGATGCCCGCACAGCCCCAGGTCAGCTCTTCGGTGACGACCATCTGGGTCACCATGTCGGTAATCCCGCCGCCACCGTACTCCTCGGGGTAAGCGTAGGTATCGAGGCCCAGGGCATGGGCTTGCTTCATGACCGCCCAGGGCGTCTCTTCCTTTTCGTCGAACTCCGGCGCGGCGGGGCGGATCAC
>DASYKL010000820.1:0-2264 GCA_035995405.1 Chloroflexota bacterium | reverse complement strand
ACTCATGTTGCGCGATCTCCTTCGCTGACCGCGGCTGGCGCCGACGGGTCACCAGCAACTCTGCGCTATGGCGGAGGTGCTGACTTCGGCCGAAGGGTGCAACTGGGGGTGTAATTCGAGGGTGTAGTCGGCTCAGGTCGTCAGCTGGGCAATTGCCTGGGTGCGATGATCGACGCCCAGCTTGCCGTACGCATTCGCGATATGACGCTTGACGGTCGACAGGCTGATCACCAGTTGGTCGGCGATCTCCTGGTTCCTCATTCCTGCAACAATGAGACGCAAGATCTCAAGTTCGCGGGCGGTGAGTGGCTCCGCCAGGCCAGCTACGGCGAAGCCAGCGGGGGTCGATACGGGCCGGGCTCGCTCATCGAGATGTCCCTCGACGCGGATTTCGTGAAGCTCGAGCCCGTCGGGACGTCGAGTCGAACCGTCTGTGGCACTCATGTTGCGCGATCTCCTTCGCTGACCGCGGCTGGCGCCGACGGGTCACCAGCAACTCTGCGCTATGGCGGAGGTGCTGACTTCGGCCGAAGGGTGCAACTGGGGGTGTAATTCGAGGGTGTAGTCGGCTCAGGCCCTCAGCCGGGCAATTGCCTCGGTGCGATGATCGACACCCAGCTTGCCGTACGCATTCGCGATATGACGCTTGACGGTCGACAGGCTGATGACCAGTTGATCGGCGATCTCCTGGTTCCTCATTCCTGCAACGATGAGCCGCAAGACTTCCAGTTCGCGGGCGGTGAGTGTCTCCGCCAGGCCAGCTACGGCGAGGCCGGCGGGCGCCGTTAAGGGCTGGGCTCCCTCGTCGAATGCCGACAGCAGTCGTCGGACATAAGGGCCTGAGATACCCCTGGTCACCAGGTTGCGCAGGAGATCACGCATTGGTGGTCCTTCGTCCAGGAAGATCCGCACATACCCCTCCGGCTCGGCCAGGGTCAGTGCCCGTGCCAGGGGTACGAGACCAGCAGGGATGTCGCGTAGCGCCCGATGGGCAAGCGCCAGCAGCACCAGGATTTCAATGACACTTCCCGTCCGCCCACCTTCCTCCGCCGCCACCAGGAGGCGCTCCAGCAGTCGACGTACATCATCCATAGAGCCATGGTCGCCGTCGCTCTGACAGCGCGCGATGAGCACTCGCGCCAGCGTGATGTGCTCGAACTCGTGGAGGTAGTGCAGATCGTCTTCAGGGGACACGCTCTGGCTGCGAGCCCAGTCCAGCGCTTCAGCCAGTCGGTCGTGTGCAACCCAGGCCCGCGCTTTCAGCGCAGCGATGGGCCGAACATCTGGGACGACGCCCCTGACATACAGCCTTTCGGCCTCGTCGAGCAGGCCGAGGGCACCCTCCAGGTCACCCTGGGCTTGCCGTAGCCGAGCCTCAGTAATGCACCGGCGATAGGGCGTCTCGCGCGAATCAACGGCTTTGCCCGGTTCCGCGCTTTGGTGCAGGTGTCGTTTCGCGGCCTCCAGATCATCCCGCTCACAGTGCAGCTCGCTCAGCCCCAGGTGCAGGTCTGCCACTCCCGGCAGTCCGGGATCGCCGTGCGCCAGTGCGAGCTGCAACGATCGCTCGTAGATCCTCCGCGCCTCGGATAGACGGCCCCGCGCCTTGGCCAGGTTGGCCCCGTCGTACGCTGCACTGATTGCGAGCGCGATGGCGCCGGCCTTCTCCAGGCTGGCAATGCCCTCGACATGGGTCCGCTCGGCCGCCTCGAGCTCACCGTTTACCCAGTGGGCAAGCGCCAGCAAGAGAGCTGCACCGCCGCGCCAGACATGATCGTCTGCCGGCAAGAGGTTCAGTGCCCGGCGCGCCTGTTCCACGGTACCGGTTACATCGCCGAGCGCCTGGGCGCGAAAGGACCGGGCGAGGGCGATCGTCCCCGGCAGCGACCGGAGCTCCTCCGGGTCCGCAACCACCATCCTGACCGGCGCGGCCCCTGCCGGTCTGTCGCTCGTGTCGACCGCGCCGCCCGCTCCGCTCGCACGCTCGCTAAGGGGTGTATCAAGCCACCGCTCGGCATCGCTCAAGCGGGCCGCCGCGGCATCCATCTCACCCATGCCCAACAAGGCGAAGGCGTAGTAGGTGCTGAGCACGGGTCGCGCGCGGATCAGATCGTCCGGTACGACTTTGAGCCACTCGACCAGCCTGGCTGACTGATTACTTCTCTTGATCGTAGCTCGCGCGACGCGCTCGACCAGGCCCGCCACTCGCTCGAAGTCAGCGGCGACAAGTGCGTGGTGAATCGCGTCGGCCGGTTGACCGTTCC
>DASYKL010000819.1:0-10382 GCA_035995405.1 Chloroflexota bacterium | reverse complement strand
CCGAGGCGCCCGGCCACGTCCGCGGCGATGCGACCGTAGACGGTGCGGAGTCCGCGCAATTCTGGATGCTCCTTGCGGTACAAGCGTAGCCCGGACGCCGCCCTGGCGCGCGCCAGGAGGCAACTCGCCAACTCGTCGGTGCCGAAGCTGTGCTCGCGCAACCACGTCTCAAACGTCGCATCGCACGTGAGGCCACGACGCCCGCGGAAGTCCGCCAGCAGCCGCTCAGGGTCGATGCCTGGCGAGCCAGGCCGCTGAGCCTCAACAGCTGCCGCGCCAGACTGGCTGGCTTTCTGGGCTGCCGGGCTGCAACGATAGTGGGCTTCGTCGGCGGCCAGGCAGCGCCACATGACGCGTTCAATGATGCTGGGCAACGTCGGCGACAAGAGCTTGTGAAGCGACAGTGCGAACGACTCGGGAACGTACCGCCCGTTGACCGAGCGGCCGACGTACTCGCGTTCGAACAGGTGCAGATAAATGGTCCGCTGAACCTGGTGGCGCGGAGCAGGCGGCCAGGGGCGGCTGCCAGCCAAGCGCGCCTGGATGGTGTGCACGAGCGTCAGTGCGTCCGCCCGCTTCAGGTCGATGGCATCGGACTCCAGAAAGCACCGCAGTCGGGCCAGCTCGTGCAACGGCACATCACGTGACGCGAGGCTATCCAGACCGGCCGTATAGCTACGCTGCGTGAAGTGCAGCTGCCTGGCGCTCGCCAGCACCGCGGCGGCAGTGCTTGCGGTAACAATCCGTCGCGCCACGGCCCGGCGGAGGTTGTAGCGAATATTCACCAGCGGCTCGCTCAACACGCGAAAACCGTCTGTCTGATCGGTATGCAGCACCGCCACTTCGTCGTCGCCATCGATCACACCGCGCGCGAACATGCGATAGATGGTTCCAACACCTTCCATGCCAAAGGAGTCCAACTCCGCCGCGCGCAAAGCCCCGAGACTTGCTGCGCCGAGCACGCGCGCGCCACGCTGCAGGGCCAGCATGATTTCCTTGTGCAACACGGCAGGCACCTGAAAGAAATATCCGTCGACGATGCCTATCACCTCTGGCAGCTCTTCGAGGAGCCGCAGCACGTCGCCTTGCTGGATCGGCGGCAACACGTCAACGACTGCATGGCGTTCCAGACCAGCGCACGCGGCGGTGATGTCAGCCGGCGAGACCGACGGACCGACGAAAAGGCACACCCGCGGGCGGGTGGCTCCTGGACTCATCTGCGGCTTGGGGGCGCGAGTCGCAGGCCAGGCGCCACGACGAACACGACCGGCAGGCCAAAAGCCGACCGCCGCAGATCCACCGCGAGCGGCGACATCCCCGTAACCGACCGCACGCGCGCAACGATCTCGTGAACCGTCGCTCCGAGTCCAAGCCCGGGCAGCAGCGATGGGATCTCTTGAAATCGACGCTGAGCGGAATCTGCCGGTAGCCGGGCATTCAACGAAACTTCAGCACCCGCCGTGTAGCTGCGTCGAAAAAAGTCATCGCGACTACCTGCAATATGGCTCAAGCGCGATTGTGCAGCCTCGGTCAACGCCCGCAGCAGCGCCGTGGTGCGACTGGGGTGACAACCGGAGCCGTGATAGGTGGCCGGTGACTCGGCATGGCGCAGAAGCACTTCGAAAGTCGGTAAAAGAGTCGGACCGGTGGCGTCGACGATGTCGGCGCGCATGCCAGCACGAGCGAACCGTTGCAGCACCTGTTGTGCAAGTCGCGAGGGCACGCCAGCCTGATCAATCGACGGCTCCGGCTGATGTGATGGACTGTGAAGTCGCCATAGTCCATCCCGTTCGACAACCTCGCATAACCCGTGTATCAGCGCTTCCGCGACGGTATTGCCGCTGGCGAGGCCATTGGAAGTCGCCCGAAAAAGTGGTTCCGCCAACCGCTCTTGAAGCGTGAAGTCCAGCTGACACAGTTGGCGCGGCACCCAGGTGGCCGAGCCGGTTACGAGATCCGTCGCAGCCACCCAGTCAAGCGGCGTGTGGTCGCGCAGTCGAGTGGGTGCGCCAATCGGTGGTGCGTACGAATCGTAGCTCAGGTCGCGCGCGCCGACCGACGGCGTCTGCACTACCGGCAGTGCGTATGGATCGTACGCCAGTTGCTGGCGCATCACGCCCAGCGTGGCCCGCTCAACCGGTTGGTCGATGCACTCGGCATGAAAAGACTCGAGTGATTCCATCAGAGCTGACACTTTGGCCTGGACTCGAGTCAATCCTTTGCCCTGCGCAACCGACAGGTTGCGCGAGTTCGGCCGGGTCGCCTGGTAGACCGGGATGCCGATCCAATCCAGTCCGGTGACATCGGCCAGCCGGGTGATGCCTGCCCCCGCCAGCATGGGCGTGATGCGGCGCAACGTGTCGGCTGGCCCGACAGCTCGACGAGTGCCGAAATGGTACGCCGGTCGCGCCGTGTCGGCGACCAGCTCAGCCCAGAGGCTACTCACGTGATCTTCAGGCAGCAGTTGTCTGGACCGGTTGTTCAACCGCGTCCGAGTCGTCGTCCGATTCACGCGGAACAGGCGGTCGTAGCAGCATCACCACCACGCCGACCAACGTCAGCCCAATGCCGAAGATGGCCAGCACGAAGCCGATGCCGAAGTATTCGGCGATTGCTGCACCGATGACGGGCGCGGAGAGCTGGAATGCGGTCTGGATGCCGTTGGCACTGGCGAAGACGCGGCCCATCAGCTCCGGAGGGGTAACCCGCTGAAGAATAAAACCGTACGGCACGAAAATCGCCGCGCCGGACAGCCCAATCAAGAGCCAGACCGGAATCCAGGCCAGGCCAGTCGCGTTCGCGTGCAGGATGGCTGCCACACCGACCGCGCTCATAGCCAGACCAGCGACCACTTTACCGCCGCCCATGATCAGGAATGGCTGGACGCGCGAGCCCCATTGACTGACGACGATGGCGCCCACGGCAGTCCCCAGGCCGACACTGCCGACGGCTAGCCCGAGCAGCGCTTCGCCCACCCCAAGCTCGCGCAACGCGAGCGGCCCGAGATCGTCGAACGTAAAGATCATGAACAACGCGGCGGACATACCGATCACGGAGACGGCGAGCGTGCGGGTGTGGAGGATGAAGTCCAGACCAGCTCGTAGCTCGGTCCAGAAGCTGGTTGGCTGTTCATCCTCTTCGTCATCATCAGCCCCTTGGGCGAGGAGCGCAGGCAGCTGCGTCAGGAACGCCGCCGAGACCAGAAAGGTGACTGCATCGACGGCGAACGCAGCGCGCGGACCCCACAGGGAGACGATGACACCGCCCAGCACCGGCCCCAGAATCTTGGTGCCCTGTACCGACAGTTGACTCAGACCATTGGCGGGCAGCAGGTCCACCTCGGGCACCGTCTCGCTGATGGTCGCCTGTCGTGCGGGGCCGAAGACGGCGCTGAAGGTCATCTTCAAGAACACCAGCGCCAGCAAGCTGATCAGCTCCGGCGCAAATACCAGGCCGAGCACAATCAGCGCCCGGGCGAGGTCAGCGCCGATCATCAGTTGTTTGCGCGGTAACCGATCCACCCACACCCCGGCGATCGGAGCGACGGCGATCATTGGCAGGACCTCCGCGATAGCCAATGCGGCCAGCGCGGTCGGACCGAGATCCCAGCGATAGACGATCAACGCCACAAGTGCCAGGAAATCGAGCCAGTCACCGAGATCCGAGACGAGCTGCCCGGCAAACAGCACGCGGAACGGCCGATGGCGCAACGGCGCCAGGATTGCGATACGTTGCAACACACCCCCTGCTTGCGTGGGGCGCTCGGTGGTCAGTGAACGATCTCCTGCATCAGTTGACCGAACAGGTACACGGTGCGTAGTGCACTCAAGGTAATGACATTCTCGTGCTCCGGCCGCAGCGGCAGCGAGTCCAGCAGAGTGTCCAGGTCGGCGCTGTGGCGGCGGTCCAGATGCGCATGCTTGGCCAGCGTTCTGAACGCCTGCGCCGAATAGCCACTGCGCCGCGCCAGCTCGGTCACGGCGTCTGGTTGAGGCGGGTAGCCTTCCACGACGGCAATGTATCCGAGCAACGCCACCGGGTGGAAGTGGAACATCCAGTAGTACTGTGCACCCACCAGCTCAGCGACCAGTGGTGAGGGCGGCACGTCTGTGGCGGTTGTAGGGTCGATGCCCAGCTCCTGCAGGTCCTGGAGCAGCCAGTCATCATGACCGCGTTCCTCGGGGATGTGCTTCAAGAAGTACGCCGACATAGCCGCGGCCACTGGATCCCGCGTGGCAAGGCGCTGGGTCTGATCGAGGGCGGCCTCCATGAGGGGCACGCTGGCGCGGATAACGCCGTGCATCAGGCGCAGGAACCGCGGGTAGACCTCGGGCAAGCGTGGGTGATCCCAGAGCGCTTGAGCGCTGCCCATCATCTCGGGCAGCACCAGGCTGATCGTCGCGCGCACTCGATCGCTGTTGCTCAGAGTGACCGAAGTCGTACTCATGGCATCACCCTGATTGATGCGCCGAGCGTGATGAGCTCAGCATAGCCGCGTACGCCATAGCGGCGGGCCAAACTGCCCTGATGCAATCGAGTTACCTCCTGCTCAATGACCGTCATGCCCGGACTGGCCATGACCGGCTCGAGCTGGGCGGCGATCGAAGGATCATCGGACAGGTGGTAGCAAGTGGCGCAGTACCCGTCACAGCCCGCCGTGCGCGTGCCGTACTTCGCGGCCAGGTGGACCGGTCCGAATACGCGCACGGCGCGCATCAGCGTGGAGGACAGGCATCGCTCACGAACGGTGGGCCAGGTGTCAACGCTGGCGTGCCCCAGCAGCAGATGCGGCGGGACGGATCCATCGACCACGTCCTGATTGCAACACGCGGCAATAGTTCCGTCGAATGCGACCGTTGGCCACGCTGCCATCGCACAGGGGTCCGGCTCCAGAAAATCAGCCACAGTAGCGAGCGGCGCACCGTGGGCCGGTGTGTACCATTCCTTGGCCCGTCCTATCGCGCCTAGCCTGGCAACGAGAATCGGGATCCGGTCATCGAAGGCGCGCCGAATAGCATCGGTCACGTCGGCCAGGTAGGGATCGTGCTCGTCGATGCCGGTCACCTGGAAACTGAGATCCTTGCCGCGATCGAGCAAGGCGCGCATGACGCGGAACACGGCCGCGCGCGGCACTTGCGACTCATGGAACACGTCCATGCTTGCGGCGAAATGGTCCACTGCCTCGATCGCCTGCTCGATAGGGCGCGGTATCTTGTCCTGCCGGGCGAAGAACATGCCGGAGAGCAGCGCGATACGCGTTCCGACGGAGTGCGCGTGGATCGTAATGTCGCGGACAAGCTCTGGGCGCAGCAATGCTTCGCCCCCAGTGAGATAGATCACTTCCGGTCGGTTCGTCGGAGAGAGCGTCTCGACGAAGCGCAGGAACATGTCCGCAGAGTGCTCCTCGCTGGTCATAAGCGAGTTGGTCGAACAGTGGGCGCACGTCAGTGGGCAACGGCGCGTCAGCGCCAGGTACATCCCTGCCGCTGGTACGGGCCGCTGGGACAGAATTTCCTGCAGGTGCATTCGGGTTCACCTCATTGTGGGACCGCCGGCGGAGTCCCACCACACGTGGGGGGTTGTGGGCGCACGAAGCGGAACGCCGCGCGCGCCCACATGCTCCCTAGAAGAAAGAAGCTCCCACGTTGTTGGTGCCTTTGGCGAAGCCTTCGACTTCGCCCGTGGCTTCCAGCCGCTCTTTGATCGAAATCATGGTGTCGAGCTCAGCTGGGGTCAGGCTGGCGAGCACCTGCTTTTGTGGTTCTCCAAGATTGTTGAGGTCGACCCCCGCCTGGGAGAGTTTGTCGAGATTGGCACTTGATGCCATGTATACACCTCTTTGTGTTTGACGGCGAATGTCGGTATTGCGTTTCGAACTACACAGGATTCGTTGTGGTTGGTGGTACCCCCTTCCGCTGCAGGTGGCGGCTCAGCGCTCGCCGCCGGCGCGAAGCACGAGCGCTTTGGCAAAGTGATACGCCGCGCTCGCGGTACGCTCGAATTCGGCCCGTTCAGCGGTCAAGGTGATGAAGCGTCCGCTCGGATAGATTTCGAGCACCTCGTCTGGATATGTGTGCGCCATGGCACGCTCGACTGGATACTCGGCGAGCCACTGCTGGACCTCGTCGGCGGACGCGCCTCGGCCATGGGCGAGATGGCCGCGATGGAATTCCTCGAGATCGGCGCGCTGGGTGAAACCGTCCACCCCGTGGAGCGGGGTGGCATATTGGACTGCCTCAATCAGCGGATTGGCCGGGAGCGCATCGCGTATCTCGGGGGGCACGAGTCGCGCGCCGTATCGAGCGAAATACAGGATGGTGTGCGCGGCATCGATGCCGCCAACGAACGGCCGGTCGTCGAGTGTGGGCATGATCTGACCCGTGATCGAGTTAACCGCCGGGCTGCGCATGTCGCCCGGGCCGTGCACGGTGCCCTCGGCATCGAGCCATGCCAGCAACCGGACGATGTCGTCACCGTCGACTGAGCGGACCTCGTGGATGCCGAACTCTTCGGGCCGTTTCGCCACGATGGCACCGGGCGTCAGGACAAAATCGCCGATGCCGGCAAGCGTCCAACCCTCGCGGTGGTCGCGCAAGAACTCGAAGGTGGCGAGTGCTTCTGGGGGCGTCTCGCCTGGAAATCCGATGAAGCCCATCATCTGGGCGCCGATGCCGACGCGGGTGAGCTCGCGCAGCAAGTCGGGCACTTCCGTAAGCCGCACCCCTTTATTGATCAGATCGAGGATGCGTTGCGAGCCGGACTCGTAGCCGAACGAAATCGCGACACAGCCCGAGTCGCGCAGCTCCTGGGCAATTTCCCGCAAACGCGAGCGCTCGAGGCGCAGCTCCGCGCTCCAGCGGATGTTGATGCCGCTGTCGATGATAGCCCTGGCCAGTCTCCGCAAATGCGCTGGCGAGACCGCATCAACGGAGAAATACACCGTCCGCGCGAGCCGCGCGAGGTCGCGCAGTTCTTCGATGGCCGTTTCGACCGGGCGATTGCGCGAGGGCGAGGTGGGTAGGTCGGTGTTCAGCCCGTAATCGCAGAACGTGCACTTGTTCCAGTAACAGCCGCGGCTCGGCGAATACAACAGCACCGGCTCAGGCGACCAGTACCGCGTCAGGTCCCAGATGTCGTAGCGCGGCCGGGGCAGTGTCGCCAGATTCTCGAAGTTGACCGCCGGCAGGCGCGCGCTCTGTCCGACGGACGGCGGTAGCAGGCCGGGCCGGCCGCACGGAACCGGTTGATCGTGCGCGACCGCATTCAAGATATCGACGATCGAGGTCTCGCCCTCACCTGCCACAATGGCATCGCAGCCGCCGAAGAGCCGCCACGGGTCGTCAGCATGGCGCGCAAGTTTGACAACGTCGGTTACCTCCGTGCCGCCGATACACAAGACGCAGTCCGGCAGTGTCGAGCGAATCAACCGACACAGATAGACCGCGAAAGGTAGTTGGCTGACGTAGTTGACGGAGAGACCAACCAGCCGCGGCCGGTGGCGCATCAGCGTATCGACGAATGGTCCGTGAAAATAGTCCGCGAACGGGTTCACCAGGCGGTCCAGAAACACCGGGTTGGTCAGGTCGGCGATGCTGGACAGGTTGCCGAAATCGCGTAGCCGGAGGCTGAACGCTTCGAATTGGCCGGGGAACCCGCGGACTGAGAGCACCTCCAGCCAGCGTTTGATGACCAGCACTGCATGGCGGTACGTACCGTAGTCATAGAACTGGTCCTGATCCTGGAGAACGCCGATCGCCTGGCGCACCGAGTCGGCGTGCAAGCCGACCGCTTTGACGGCACAGCGATAGGTCAACTCGTCGCCGCGTGTCAGGCGCGCTTGCTTTTCCAGGCCAGCCAGGATTGCGGCGCACTCGTGCAGGAGGCTGCTGACCTGGTCGGGCTGGGCCACGAAGTTGAGCGCTTCGAGGTTGGCGTCCAGGCACGAATAGTTAGGGTATCCGGCCGCTGTTGTCGCACCGACCAGGTACGACAGCGAATGGTACGGAGCCGTAGGATCGGTCAGTGGTACGTTGATCAGCAGATAGCTGAAATCGGTGGCCGTCATGCTCCCCGCCCATGCCGCGGCCGTGCTCCGGCCGAACGACACAAATGCGCCCCGACCCGGTGGTTGCCCACTCGAAGACGGCCGGCGCGCTTGCTCGCCACAATACCATTTACCGATGGCATGTCACAAGCCATGCGGCGGTTGAGAAAATAGCCCATTCAGGCCATGCTGTTGGGTTCGGGGGCGACGTTGGCGGCCAGCGCGCGCAGGATGGTCTTGATTTGAAAGATGGTCAAGCCGGGGTGCGCTTCGACGATCCGGGCCACCAGGCCAGTGATGTGAGGCGCGGCGTAGCTGTTGCCAGTCCCAGTGATCCAGGATCCGTCGGCCCAGGCTACCCGGACGTCAATCCCGGGTGCGCCGAATTCTACCGGCGGGGTCGGGTTGTAGTACCACTCATATGGGTTCTTGCCGTCATGCGCTGCAACCGACAGCACCGCCGCGTACATTGACGGAAAGCTGAGCACGGGGCGATTGTTCGCGGCGGTGACCAGCACCACCTGACGGAAATACGCCATATCGGCCAGTTCGTGAAAGAGCGCGAAGAAGTCTTTTTTGCTCGTGCCCAAACTCAGGTTGCACACATGCATTTTATTGTCGATCGCCCAACGCAGACCGGCCGCGAACACCAGCCCGCGACCCAACAGCCCTGCGCCAAGCACCTTGACGCTGTACAGCTCACATTCCGGGGCCAGCGAGCGGATAATCCCAGCGCACGCCGTGCCGTGGCCATACGGGTCGGAGTGTGGGCTGGTGTCGTAAACCAGCTCGCCACTGGCATCTTCGCTGACGGCGACGTAGCCACTGACCGGCTTACCGATGGCCGAATGGCTGGCATCGATGCCTGTATCGATCACGGCGACTCGGACGCCTTTGCCGGTGCTGGCGCCAAATGCCCATTCCGGCGTGATGTCTTCGAGTCGCGAGGTGCGCTGCAGTGGATGGAGCGTGTCCGGTGCGAACACCGATGACCACGCCGGCCGGTCGTCAGACACTGTGCTCGAGTGCGCTCGCCTCTGGCGCAGAACGGTTCAACACTTCACTGAATCCGGTCATCGTTCGTCGGCGCGAACGGCCGTAAGCCGCGACACTGCCCAGGATGGAGACGCACATGTGCATCTCGTCCTCACCCTGTTGGGCGATCTCGCGCACCAACCGGGCCAGATCCAGGGCCGAGCGATGCACAGGGCCCTCTTCGACGTCGTCGATGAAGGCCTGGACGTGACTCTGGATCGCCCCGTGCGAAGTGGGCGCTGCGCTCCCCAGGGCTGTCAATGCCTCGGCCAGCAGATCAGCCAGCATCCCGCGCATCCGCGACTGTTGAATGGCCACGGCGGCCTGCTCGGCAAACAGGCCCAGTATCGACATATCCGCCGGGCTGAACGATGCTGCGCCCTCTTTGTCGAGGAGCTCCAGTACACCTATGACCGTTTCCTCGTGCAGCAGCGGCACGCACATGATCGTTTGTGGCAGATAGCCGATCCGGCTGGCGATATCCGCCGCGTGACGTGCGTCGCTTTGCGCGTCGGAGATAGCCATCGGTTGGCCGGTCGCGGCAACCAGGCCAGCAATGCCTCGCCCAATGGGTACCGTGAATTTCTTAACCTCGTCTGATTTTTGACCAAGCGTGGCTTCGAAGACCAGCTCGCGAGCGTGCTCATCGATCAAAAATAGGGCCCCGGCGCGCGCCCTGATCACCTGCGCGGCCGTTTCGAGGATCAGGTCGAGCAGCCGGCCGGACGTGACAGGCGCGGCGATCGTGGCAGCCGTGGCGGCCAGGCGAAGCGCTTCGCGTAGCTCTTCGGCGACGGCATTGTTCGCCAGTTGCCGCTGCAGAAGATCGATCTCCTGCGCCTGCCGGGCGATGCTCGCCCGTGCTTGTTCCAGTGCGTCGTCCTGGCTCGCGCGAGATTGATCCATAGTTCAGCCTCCTGGTGCCCTGACGACTCAGGCCGAAGCGTACTACGGGCCTCGACATCGCCGTCGCGACTGATGGCCGCCGCGAGCCACTCAACTTCGTCTGTTATGTCGTCGAGCGCTATCGCGGTGCACGGCTGACGCGGCGAATCCTCTGTATCTTGCTGCCCTGTCCTGCGTCGCCGTCCACCAGCCTCGAGGAGCTCCTGGACAAGCTCGGCGATCCATTCCCCGGCCGTGGCACGGTGGCCAATCGAATGCGCCGTTGTCGTGCGCTCTTCCTTCGTAAGCGCGGGCATCTGCTCGTCCTCGACGAGCCGGGCAACTTCATCGACAGCGAATCGGCCCGCATCCTGCTGGCCGCCGCGCATGGCTGAAGATGTCGCACCTTGACGACACC
>DASYKL010000818.1:0-2117 GCA_035995405.1 Chloroflexota bacterium | reverse complement strand
CCCTTGGATCCGCCGCGCGCGGGCACTACCGCCAGCACGCGCAGCGAATCGCCCGTCACCACAGGCCGATGATGGTAACGGTTGCGGCACGCATCGCGGCGGCTGACGGTGAAGAGCCTTCAGGAGCGAACAGGAGCTAAGAGAGATTCGTCTGTCGGGCGGCCGCGCGCCGAACGTCCCAGAAAAGGGGCCGCCGTCAGTGGCTAACGAAGTGGTTCTCGAGCCAGCCCGCGGCATAGTCGAACGTGGTCTTGACGGTGTCGCCGTATTGGCCCGGGAATTGTTCGCAGTCCTTACACGTGCTGATGCCGTGCGTGGCGCCCTCGACGAAAACGAGCGTCTTGTCAGGGCTGGCGGCGTGCTGGAAGACAATCTCGTCAGGAACCATCCAATAGTGGCCCGTCATCGACATCATGAGCAGCGGCACGTGGACGCCCTCGGCATTCAGCGGCGTCGAGGTGTTGGTCGAGGACCAATCGATGCCCTGGATGTCGTCCGCGGTCTGGGTATAGGTTTGCGGATCGACCTTCAGCGCGTTGCTGCTCAGCCAGGAGTTGACCGTGTAGGCGATGGCGCCCTGGTCCCAGGTCGAGTTGGCATTCCCGTTCAGCACGCCAGCGCCACCCGATGACTTGGTCACGCCGACAACGCGCACGCTATGGGCGACCTCGGTGCTCGACGATCCGTCAGGGTGCAGGATCGGATAGCTGCCCCTGGTGTGCGCCACCAGACTCGTGTCGAGCTGCCACAGCCGAGCATTCGTATGCCCGACTGCGAACGGTTCGTTGTCCGGGTATTGGCCTTTGCCCTGGGCGATGGCGTCGCGTCGGGCGAGCGCTCGATCGGTCAGGCGCAGCATGCGCTCGGCCTGCGCTTTGAAGTAGCGCTGGCGGAAGGCCGGGCTGTACTGCGGCGGCGAGATCAAACCGTTGTCGGGACTGAAGATATCGAGCGATGGGTCGACAATATTGGGCGTGGACTCGTCGCGGACGGCGGGATCCAGGCTGGTCAGCGTGTTGGCGCTGTAGCCGACGTGGGCATCGAGCAGGATCAGGCCGTCGGCCGGCTCGAGGCCGGCCAGGTCAGCGCCGCACTGGCTGAATCGATTCGGCGCCTGGCAGGCTGCGATCCCGTTTTCAGCGATGTTTTGATAGAAGGGCATCAATTGCCCGCCGCCGCTATGGCCGATCAGCACCACGCTCTGGATCCCAGGCAGCTGCCGCAGGTACGCAACGGCAGGTTTGACGTCGAGGGGGATCTTCTCCCAGATCATCGTCTCGCGATTGGTGTTGATGTACTGGCCATTGATGCACAGCAGGCGGAATCCACGTCGGGCGAGCTCGGTGCACGCAACGTGATTGGTGAAGTCGCTGTTGGGATGCATGACCACCAGTCCGACACTGGATTCGGGGCCGAGCGCGCGGGGGCCGTAGAGGAGGCCGTACGTCTGCGGACGCAATCGCACGTACTGGGTGGTCACTGTGTCGGCGTCGGTTTGCGCTGAGACCACCGCGGCTGGGAGCGCGATCAGCGAGACGAGTGAAAGGACCAGGACCAATCGAGAGACGGCAGGCATGGGCAGTTCCCCCGATCCGCCATGGTAGCGGCGCTAGACTCGCGTCGTGATGTGGCGGCGGCGGGCGGCGCTGGGCGTGCTCGGCGTGGCGGTGGTGGTCAGCGTGGCTCGGGTGACCTTGTTGGTCGGGCCGGGCGAGGTGCCGCCTGGGCGGGAGATCGAGCCGCTGCTCGGGCAGTTGCGGGCGGCCATTCCGCCGGACGCCGGCTATCTGTTGGTGTTGCCGGGCGAGTTCGGGACGGACACGGGGGTCGCGCCACGGCTGCGGTACGAGCTGTTCCCACGCCGATATGACGACGTACGGGCAAGCGTCGATGAGGGGACGATTCGGCAGTTGATGTCGCGAGAAGGTCTGCGGTTCGTCGTTGTGCCGGATGCGGCGCAGTACGACGCGACGTCGTGGCTAAGGCAGCCGCGGGATTGGCTCAGACGTGCGCCGCTTGATGGCAACGAGACTTCTTATGTGCTCGAGGTGATCGGCTGACGCCGCCGGACGTGCTCGGGGTGGGTGCGCTGGGCCTGGTCATACTGGAGTGGCTGA
>DASYKL010000817.1:0-11147 GCA_035995405.1 Chloroflexota bacterium | reverse complement strand
CAGCACGCCCACGCCAACTCATACGGGCACCGCGACGCCCAGTCCTTCGGTGACGGCCACTTCCACGGCTAGCCCGACACAGACATCGACGCTGACACCGGTCCCCGCGACGCCTGGGACCGGCAGCGCAGCCACAGCTACAGCCACAGGCACAGTCGGCGCCGGGACGGCAACGGTCGTCGTCGGTACCGCGACGGTTACGCCGACACGAACGCCGACGCGCATTCCAGCCTGGACCTTGACGCCCACCGCCACGCCCACGTCAACCGCCACCCGGACTGCCACGCCCACCCTGACTGCCACGCCGCTGCGGACAGCACTGGTCACGACGCCCATCAAATCCATCGGGATCGCCCCAGGTCTCGCCCCGCCCACGCTCCCGATGGCCGCCGCGCCAGTGATCCAGGCCGTCTCGGTCAGCAGTCTGACCCGCTCCAGCGTGACCTTTACCTGGACGACCGACCTGCCAGCCACGTCGCAGGTCGAGTACGGCACCATGCCCATCAACATCACCCAATCGGTGCCTGATGGCTCGCTGGTCACCGCCCATCGCTACGTGCTCACTGGTCTGCAAGCCGGGACGCAGTACCGCTATCGGGTGCTCAGCACGACTGCCACGGGCGGCCTGGGCTCGTCGATAGAGGCACTCTTCGTGACCACTCCTGCTGGCAGTGGGCCGGAGGTGGCCAATCTCTCCGTGCGGCGGGTTACTGGCACGACCGCGGCGATCGGCTGGTCGACCAGCAGCGGCACGGTGGCTCAGCTCGAGTACGGGCTGACCGCGAACTACGGGTTCTCGACCCTATTGCGTGTGTATGCATCGCCGGCCCAGGAAATGGTCCTGATGGGGCTGCGGCCGGGCAGCGAGTACCACTATCGAATCAAAGCGTGGGATGCGGTGGGATTCCTGGGCGCCTCGGACGATGGGCTGTTCATGACGGCGTTCAATGGCCAGGCGACGCTCCTGGGGAGCGAGACGATTCAGCCCGAGCAGGTCAGCCTGGCGCCAGGCCAGGCAGCGGCGTACCAGTACGTCGCCGGCCAGAGCGGTCAGGCCAGCCTGATGCGGCTGTTCGTCGATGGCGGAACGACGGCGACGGTGATTCGGGTCGGGCTGTATGCGGATCTCAATGGCGTACCGGGGGCGATTCTGTCGCAGGGCAGCGGGCCGGGTCTGGTGGCGGGGTGGTCGAGCGTCACGCTCCCGCCGGTGTCACTGGTCCAGGGCACGCATTACTGGATTGTGGTGTTGAGTCCGTTGGGGGGTGGGACGCTCAATCTGAGGGATGCTGGACGGGGCGGGAGTAGCGTCCTCAGTCGGCAGACAGCACTGGCTGCATTGCCGGCGGTCTACAGCGCTGGGGCGCTGACAGCGCGGTCGCCGCTTTCGGTCTACGTGCAGCAGGTGCCGCCGGCGGTCACGCTGATGGGGCCGGTCGACGGAGCGGTTTTGACGGGCAAGGCGGAATTGAGCGCGGTGGTGGACGACGATGCGCCGGTGACACGGGTGCAATTCCTCGTTGACGGGCTACCGGTGGGGCTGCCGCTGGTAACCGCGCCGTTCACCGTACTGTGGGACACCACGGCCGTGCGTGCCACGCAGCCGCACTTCATTACGGTGCGGGTGACTGACCTGCAGGGGCGGACCGCCCTTTCTGGGATGGTCACCGTCGCGGTGGACAACGGGCCGACGATCTCGGATGTGGTGGTGAGTCGGGGGTTGACGCTGTCGAGCGTGAGCATGACGTGGGCGACTGACCTGGCGGCGGATGGGCAGGTCGAGTTCGGACCGACGACGTTGTACGGGTCGACGACGCCGCTCGATGCGCGGGCGGCGTGGATACACCAGGCCCAGTTGACGGCGCTGGTGCCGGGGACCACGTACCACTATCGGGTGAAGAGCCGAGATGCGAACGGCGCTCTGGCGGTCTCGCCGGACGGCGTCTTCTTCACGCCCGAGCCCTAGCGCTTCCCTTCGCGAGGAAGTTCCTGAAGGCCAGTCAGGCCACGGCTACGGGTTGGCGGGGCGCCAGGATCGGCTCCGGCAAGCCGAGGCGCTCGAGGACTTCGGGCGCAATGGCGCCGGTTCGGGGGTCCCAGTGGCGTAGTTGGTAGTACTCCGCGAGCATCGTCTCGAACGGCGGGATGCTTTTTTCGCCGTCGATGCCGATGTCGCGGGGCAGCTCCAGGATGCGCGGCGGCATCGTGTCGTCCCAAGGGCCCGAGCCACAGGCCAGGTTAAAGAGTCTCTTCTGGAGGAAGATTCGCTCGCCAGCTTCCATCAGCTCATCGAGGGAGACGTCGCGGCCGGTGACGTAGCGATACCAGTTCCAGATATGGGTCGGCTTGACGCCGCCGAAGAACAGGAACTTGCAGCACTTGAGGCTGTCGAACCAGCTCATCAGGTTCTGGCCGATCATCGCCAGGCGAGGGGACGCGGCCGCGTCCTGGCGGTGCACGGGTTCGTCGTAGCCGAATTCTGGGAGTGAGACGACCCGCTGAAAGACGTGGGCGAAGCTCGACAGGTGGTCGGCACCGCGATGGCTGGTCGCGTAGGCGACGGCGTTGGCGAAGAACGCTCGTGGGTCATGCGCGGGGAAGTCGAGGCCGCGGACGTGCACGGCGAAGGCTTCGCCACCGATCTCGCGAGCGAAGCGAAGCGTGCCTTCGCCGAGACGGCGGGCGAACGCGCCAGTGCGGTTGCCGATGCGAGACATCAGCTCGACCGCGTTGGCGTCGTTGCCCCAGGTGATCTCGAGCCCGTTGGTATCGGCCGGCGAGATCAGGCCGCGGTCGTAGGCCTCCATCGCAAAGCCGATCGTCGCCCCGGCGGAAATGGTGTCCATACCCAGCCGATTGCAGATTTCATTGAGCTTCTGAATCGCGGCCAGGTTGTCGATCAGCAGGTTGGAGCCATTCAGACTGGTGGTCTCGTATTCGAGACCGCCTTGCTCGATCCCGGCGTAGGGACCTTCCGTGACCTGGACCGTGCGACCGCAGCCGATGATGCAATTGCCGCAGTAGTAGCGGCCTGTCAGGATGCTGTCGGCCATGGCCGCACCGGAGATTTTGTCGGGCGCCTCGGGCCAGTGATCCTGCTGCCAGTTCTTGATGGGCCAGTTGCCCATCTTGTCATGCGTGGGAATGCCGCCAGCGGTGCCGAGCGCGCCGAAGCCCCTGGACGCGCTGACGATGTCTTTTCTCAGCTCCTTCAGATAGCCGTTGAGACCGGGCTCGTCGGCGACGGCCACCGGTTGGGTGCCGCGCACGGCGACCGCTTTGAGGTTCTTCGAGCCCATCACGGCACCGAGGCCCGAGCGGCCTACGGCGCGACCGTCTTTGCCATCGACCATGATCGCCGCGAAGCGAACCAGTTGTTCACCAGCGGGCCCGATACAGGCGACGCCGGCTTCCTGTCCGCGTCGTCCGGCGCTCCCGACGGCCTGGCGAATGAGGTCGTGCGTTTCGAAGGTGTCTTTGCCCCACAGGTCAGATGCGTCGCGGATCTCGACCTCGCCATCGTGGATCCACAGGTAGACGGGGTGGTCGGCTCGGCCACGCAGCAGCAGGGCGTCGAAGCCGGCCTTTTTCAGGTCATTGGCCCAGTGGCCGCCGCACTCTGCTTCGCCCCATACGCCGGTCAACGGGCTGCGGGCGCAGACGCCGAAGCGATTGGACAGTGGCACGGCGGTGCCAGCGAATGGACCGGGTGCCCAGACCATGACGTTGTCCGGCCCGAGTGGATCTGCGAGATAAGCTCGTTCTTCCCACAGCAGGTGCGCGCCGAGGCCGGTGCCGCCGAGCCAACGGTCAGCCATGTCCTGGGTGAGCTCGCGCACGCGGTGCGTGCCTGAAGTCAGGTCGACGTCGAGGATCGCGCCCATATATCCAAGCGGGGGCATACGGGCGAGTGTACGACTAGCGGGGCAGCTCTACTTCGCCGTAGCCGAGTTTGACTCGCAAGGTGAGGGCATTCGCGTCGGGGGCAGTCTCGAACGCCAGAAGCGTTGTCTGGCGGCCGCCCGGCGGAACGGAGGTGTCGAACAGGACGCGGTGTTTGGTCGTCGTATTGACTGAGCGCGTGGCCTCCAGGTCTATGGCGTAGAGTCGTCCGCGGTCATCGACGAGGCGAAAGTCTGCCATCTGCGGGGTGAGCGGCTCGCTGCCGTCGTTCTGGAGGTCGATGGTGACCACGGTGAAGGCGCCGGTCGGACCGCGGCCGCCGGCGGACAGGTCCTGGTTGCGCTGGACGGCCTGGACGACCACGTTGGCCGAGCCGAGAACGAGGGGTTGACCGGCCGCGGTGCGCGAGCCAGCAGGGACGCCGATAGGCGCGGGCGAGCCGACGTTGGCGTTGCCGGGCGTGCGGATCACGCTTGACAGGCCTAACGGCAACGGTGTCGTGAAGTAGCCATAAACGCCAATACCGACGATGACCAGTACCAGTAGCGCAATCAGCCAGACGGGGGCACGCATAGATCGCGCGCATTCTGGCACATCGAATGCGGAACATAGGCCCACCCGGCTGGGGTAGGAGTGTGCGATGAGCATCGAAACGCTGCGTGACGTGACGCACGTCATGGACAGCTTGAGCCCTGATCAGAACGCCTTGCTCGACCAATGGTCTGATCAACTGCAGGGCCTGGTGCGGACTGGCGTCGAGCAAGGCGGGCCAGCGGCACGCCGATTCAAGAACTGGCTGAACGGTGTCTGGCTTGGGCACCCGCTGCATCCAGCGCTAACCGATCTGGCACTGGGCGCCTGGTCGACGGGCGCGCTGCTCGACCTGGTGAACGCTCGCGGGCCTGCCGATGCAGCTATGACCGTCGGCGTGCTCAGCGCCGTGCCGACGGCTCTGGCCGGGGCGGCCGACTGGAGTGACACTGAAGGTGAGCCCCGACGCGCAGGCCTGGTGCACGCGTTATTGAACTCGGTCGGTTTGGTCTGCATGGTGGGGTCGCTCTTCGCCCGGCGCGGTAACCAACGCGCGTTGGGCATCGGCCTGTCGACGGCCGGCCTGTGTCTGACCGGGTTCTCAGCCTGGCTGGGCGGTCACCTGGTCTATGCCCTGGGGGCCAGTGTGAATCGCCAGGCGTTCGAGCCCTCAGTGGACGAGTTCAAGGTCGTGATGAAGGCTGACGACCTCGAGCCCGGCAAGTTGGTGGGCGCCGAGCTGGAGGTCGAAGGGACCAAGATTCCCGTGGTGCTGCTCAAGAAAGGCCGCACGGTCATGGCATTGAGCGCTACGTGCACGCACTGGGGTGGTCCGTTGGCGGAAGGCAAGCTCGTCGATGGCAGCTGCGTCGAGTGCCCGTGGCACGGCTCCCGATTCAGCATGACCGATGGCAGCGTCGAGCAGGGTCCGGCGACGGTCCCCGCGCACACCTTTCAGGCTCGCATTTCGAAGGGCAATATCGAGGTGCGGCGGGCCTAGCGGGCCGAAATGGCACACCTCTTGCCTCCTCTTTGAATGGAGAAAGGAGCACCTCGAGTCGATGACTGACGAACGACGCGAACAAAGCGCAGAGGAGCTCGCGGAGCAAGAAGCGACCGACTTGCCGGAACGGGAGAACATGTCGCTGATCAATGCCAATATCGCTGCGCCGATCAATGCCGCTCTAGCAGCCAACGTCCTGTCGGACGGGGCCACCGCTGGTGCTGGCGCGACGCAAGCCGATCCCATCCATCAAGGCATGCTGCAGCCGCCCGCACCGGGTCCTGCGACCACTGCCCCAGGCGCATAAGCGCAGAAGAAGGAGGAGCAATTATGGCTGGTGAAATCAAGAAGACTGACGAGCGCGAGCTGACCGAGCAGGAGCTTGCCGACCAGGAAGTTGCCGAGCTGCCCGATCGCGACAACATGTCGCTGGTGAATGCCAACGTGGCGGCACCGATCAATCTCGCAGCAGCGTTGAACGTGGCGTCGGATCACGCGACGGCGGTGGCGGTAGCCAACCAGACCGCGCCCATCGACCAGAAGATGTAATTACACTCGTGACATGTCACGGCGTTCGGCCGCCCAGGTGGCTCAGCGCCTTCTGGGTGGCGAGGCCGCGACGGTTGGTAGTGAGAATGTCGCGGCGATCGCCGACCTGCTGAAAGCTGAGGCCGATCGACAGATCAGCATCGACTGCCAGCGGGCACTCGAAATCGCCGACCTGATTTGCAGCCTGGAGGCCGAGCCGCCGATTCTGGCGCTCGGCCTTTTGACGCGCGCCGATGCTCTGCGTGAGCTCGGCCGCTACAGCGATGCCGCAGCCGCCTACCAGGCCGCCGCCAACCTGTTTCGACAGGTCGGTGACGAGGTCGGCTGGGCACGTACGCGCAGTGGGGCAGCGCTGACGGCGCGCTACACCGGATCGCATGCGTTGATCCTGGAGCAGCTCGAGGAAGCGCGGCGCATTTTTGGCGAACGCGGCTTGTGGCTGCGGCTGACGCGCCTGGAGCAGAACGCGGGCCTGCTGCTGGTTGAGCTCGGGCGGGCTGAAGAGGCGCTCGCGGCGCACCAGAGGGCAATGGTAGCTGCCGAGCAGCTCGAACCGCGCAACGAGCTGCTGGAAGCCGAAGTGCACGGCAATCTCTCGGTGGCGTACTACCGTGTCGACGATCACGTCCGCGCCGAATCTTTTCTGACCCAGGCGGTGGCGATTTTCGAGCGCGAGGGGCAGCGCGAATTCGTCGCCCGGGCACATCGCAATTACGCCCGCTATGCGGTCGGTCGGGGGCACTACAGTGTCGCGCTGGCAGCTGTCCTGCCAGGCCGACGGGCATTGCTGGCGATGGGTCGAACCGACGCGGCGGCGCATCTTGGGCAGGTCGGCGTTGATTGCCTGCTACGCCTCAATCGCGACGCTGAAGCGGTCGAGCTGGCGGAGCGGGTGGCGGCTGAGTTCGAATCGTGTGGCGCGCGCGTCGAGGCCGCGACGACTTGCGTGCAGCACGGGTTGGCGCTGGCGCGTAGCGGTCAGGGCAAAGCAGCGCTGCAGGCGCTCGATCGAGCTGAAGTGCTGTTCGGTACCGCCGAATGGGACGCCGGGCCGAGCTCAGTCCAATTGGGTCGTGCAGTGGTTCTGGGCGAACTGGGACAGTGGCCAGCGGCGCTGCAGGCCGCTGGCGAGGTCCGCGACGAGCTCCACCGACGTGGGGCGCGGGCGCGGGAGATCGAGGCGGAAATCGTTCGGGCGAAGGCGCTGCGAGCGCTCGGCGAGCGTGCAGCCGCCCTCACCGCGGTGTTGGCTGCACTGCGGCCGATCGAGCATCGAGCGCTGCCGGCGCTGGCGTATCAAGCGTGGCGGCTGCGCGGTGAGCTCGCCCTGGATGAGGGCGATCGGGGGACGGCACTTGGCGCATTCCTCGAAGCCATTGAGCATCTGGAGCTGCTGCAGGGGCGGATCCTGACGGAGTACAGAAGCTCGTTTCTGGCGGACAAGTCGGACGTCTACGAAGCTGCCGTCGAGCTGCTCATTGAGGCTGGGGAGGCTGAGAGGGGGTTCGAGCTGATCGAGCGGGGGAAATCGCGAGCGCTGGTCGATGCGTTGGCCGGCGGTCTGGACATCCGCGTTCGGCCGCGGACTCTCGAGCAGCGGCGGCTCGTTGACGAGGTGGCCAGGCTGAGGCTCGAACACGACGGGCTGGTCGAACGTGGCGACTCAGGCGCACCCGTTGTCGAGCTCGAACAGCAGATAGGCCGAAACCTCGAAGAGCTGCGGTTGGCCGGGGCAGACGATCTCGAACGGTTGAGCTTGCTGGAGCGGACGGTCTACTCACCACGGGCGCAGCTCGAGGATGACACGGTTCTGCTCGAGTACTACTTCGTCGGTACCGACTTGCTGGTGCTCGTCGTGGATCGCGAGCGGGTACTGGCCGAGCGGGTCGTTGGGGCGCTCCCACGCATCGAACGGTCGTTACGCAGGCTGCGACTGAATCTGTCGGCGGCGTCGACCAGGCCCAATCGGCGGGCCGATCTCGAGCCCCAGGCGCGAGCGTTGCTGGGACGCCTGCACGCTGAACTGATCGCGCCTGTCAGCATGTGGCTGGGGCGGCGCGGGCGGCTCGTTGTGCTGCCGCACGGCATCCTGCACCAGGTGCCGTTCGCGGCGCTCCATGATGGCGAGCGCTATCTCATCGAGGGTTACGAGGTCGTCAGTGCGCCTTCGGCCAGCTCACTCAGCTTTTGTCTGCGGCCGCGGGCGCGCCAGGGACAGCGGGCGCTGGTTGTGGCGCACAGCGCTGACGGGGCCCTGCCCGGTGCCGTGGCGGAGGCGCGCGGCGTCGCGAAGCTGTTTCCTGGCGTCAGTCTCCTGGAGGACGAAGCGACCGGCGTCGCCCTGCGCGAGCAGGCTCGCCACGCGGACATCATTCACATCGCCACACACGGTGTCTCGCGGCCAGACGCGCCATTGTTTTCCTACGTGCGCCTGGCCGACGGCCACCTGAACGCGCTGGATTGCTTCGAGCTGGAGCTCGATTGTGCGCTGGTTACGCTCAGCGCGTGTGAGTCCGGCCGCGGTCTGGTCGATGCCGGTGATGAGCAAATCGGCCTGCCGCGCGCGTTCCTCTACGCCGGCGCGCGCGCCGTGCTGTTCAGCCTGTGGCGAATTGACGACCGCGCGACGCACGAGCTGATGCAATCTTTCTATGCTGAGTTACGGTCTGGGACTGCACGAGGTGCCGCGCTGCGTGCGGCGCAGTTAGCAATGCTGCGCGGCAGTGACGCGCACCCGTGGTTGTGGGCAGCGTTGGTCCTGGTCGGCGACTGGCGTTAGCGATCGGCGTTAGGAGAGGGTGACAAGAGACGATGCAAGGTGGACGGGGCGGGAATGATGGTCGGGGGCGGGTGGAGTGGTACCACCCGGGCGAAGTCGTGCTCGTGGCACGGGTACCCCGTGACCGAGCCGCACGCAGCGACGACCTGCACGCCCTGGTACACGGCATCCTTGGTGACCAGGCGCGCCGGCTGATCGCGGGCCACGAGACCACCCGCAGCTTCGCCTTCGACGCGCCTGGTGAGGACAGGTCACTCGTCTTCCTGTTCCACAAACTCGCCAACGTCGATTCGCCGCGGGCAGTCAAAGACGCTGTCGAAAGCGTGTACCAGCAGACCAATGGCCAGGGGGCCGAGATCGACGTTATCGCGGCGATGCCGCACATTCATATGCGAGCGCATGAAGGCTTTAGCGGCGCCAGCCCTGGCTCGTTGCCTCGGCCCGTCTATCGAGACAAGCTGCCGCCGACCTCGACTCGACACGCCTATCGGCCGGTCAACCCCAGGTTCGACCTCGCCAGCGGAGCGGACGCAGTAGATGCGGTGCGCGTGGCGGTGCTTGACACGATGCCTGATCTTGCTCAAGCGCAGGCGCGCGCCGAGCGGCTCGGCAACGAGCAGTTGCGGGAGACCGTGGAATGGCTGCAGCGGCAAGGGCCTGCTGATCCGCGCTATGACCAGGAGCGGCGGGAGCTCGACCAGCATCACGCCGCTCAGGCTTCGCTCGCTGCATCGGAGCAACGAACGCCGTATCGAGTGGCAGATCACGGCCTGTTCGTGGCGGGCCTTATTCATGGCATCGCCCCGCGTGCCGAAATCACGCTCGAGCCCGTCCTCGACGACCTGGGCGTAGGCGACCTGTCGCTGTTGTTGCTGGGGCTGCAGCGCGTGCTCGCCCGCAAGCAGCCCGCCGAGCCACAGATCGTCAATCTCAGTCTGGGCTTCCTGCCCCATCCAGCGCGCTTACCTGCCGCCTGGTTTGGTTTGCCAAGACCCAACGACGCTGGCTACGTCTATGCCGAAGACCTGTACGACCCGACGCACGACCGCCGCTGGGTAGCGGCCAATCGAGATGCCGTGAGACGCACGGTCGATCTGCTGGACGTCGGCTTGCGCGAGCTTGGTCGCTTCCTCGCCTTGAACAATTGCCTGGTGGTGGCGGCGGCCGGCAACGACTCGCTGGACGAAGTCGCGGCACACCAGGCGCGCATGGAACCGCGCTTGCCGGCGCGCTTTGAGACCGTTCTCGGAGTGGCAGCGACCACCAGCGATCCGCGGCAGCCGGCGCGCTACTCGAACCTGGGCGATGAGCGTGAGCTGGGCGATCACGTGGCGACGTTTGGCGGCAATGCGACCGACTCGCTGGAGCCGCAAGACGCGGTCATCGGACTGTATTCGGGCGAGTTTCCCGAGGGGCGGCCCAATGAAACCGGCTGGGCGTACTGGTCAGGGACATCGTTCGCGACGGCTCTCGTGTCTGGTATCGCGGCCAATCTGTGGGCCACCCGCGGGGCGACCCAGCCTGGATTGCAGGCGGCGGCGGTACTGGCTGACCTGCACGACGAGGCAAGCCAGCACGGGCCATACGTGTCGGCACTGCGGACGCCTTCGATCGAAGTCCGCGGGGGCTGGAGCAGCTAGTTCGGAATGATCCCGAACAGGATCCGCTTGCGCACCATCACCCACAGCAGCAAGACCACGGCGATCTGCAGCAGGGTGGTCAATAGCGCTTCCGGTGGTTCACCAGGCAACGCTGCGATCAACGGGGCCAGGTTGTAGACCAGCAGGATCAGGAAGAAGTGGACGATGTAGCTGTACAGCGCAGCCTGACCGAGGGGCAGCATGAGCCAGCCGACGACGCGTTTGATCGGTAGCCACAGATAGGTCGCCGCCGTGTAGGCGACGATCGCGACCGAGAGAAACGCGACCAGTCGCCAGGGTCGCAGCGGGACCTTGAAGAAGGTTTCGTCGAGCACGTTCGGGTCGAGGTCGAAGAAGCCGAACATGACGCCTGTCGCGACGCTCCAGGCGATTGAGATGAGGGCTAATGTGATCGCGGCGCCGACGGCCACGGCAAACAGCCGCAGTCGCCTGAAGCGGCGCGACCAGGCGGTCAAAGCGTCGCGATAGAAGCCCAGGACGTGGCCGGTGACGAACAGCACCTGCCAGGCGGCGAGCGGGAAATTCTCGCCGTGGCGGATGTACCACGGGATCGACGCTTCCTCGGGATACACCTGATAGATCAGCCACCACAGCCAGGCCGGGATGAGAACCCAGTACCACTGCCCGATGGACAGCATCAGCAACATCAACGGTGCGGCGAGTAGCAGCAAGGTGTACATCGCCAGGATGTCGGTGCCGTGATAGGTGTAGTGCAGGGTGA
>DASYKL010000816.1:0-2179 GCA_035995405.1 Chloroflexota bacterium | reverse complement strand
CAGCCGACAGGCGGTGACGGTGCCCAGGCTGCCCGGGCGGTAGCCGGCGCATGGCGCTCGACGTTCCACCATCCGCTGACTCGCGGCGCGCCCTACTCGGTAGCGTTCAACTGACGTAGTGCGACCAGTTAGCCACAGCCTTTGCGCCGCGGTATCCGTATAGGAACGTTGTGTCTTGTGACCCTCGCGGCTGGTAGCCTTGCGCCGCCTGGAACGCTACTGGGGTCGAGGTAGGGCGTTCCAGGAGCATGCGATGCTCGAGACTACCAAGCCTGGCACGCCACCGAAGACCACTCTGTTCGGCGTTCTCTTGCGACGCTACCGCGTCGATGCCGGACTGACCCAGGCTGCCCTCGCGGAAGGTGCTAGGCTCAGCGTCAGGGCCATTCAGCACCTCGAATCGGGTCGCGGACAGCCCTATCCGGGCACCGCCCGTCGCCTGGCCGAAGCGCTCCCACTCGACGCCGCCGCTCGCGACGCATTGCTTGCGGCCTCGGCGCCGACTCCCCGTCGGCGTAAGCATCGCGGCACTGCAGTCGATCTGTGCCTTCTGTTCGACAGCTCTGACGCCGATCACATGAGGGGCCTGGCACACGCGCTCCAGAGCGATCATGGAATTCGCGCCTCCTACACCACCTGGGGCTTGGGCGACGATGACCACGTCGAAGCAGTGCGTGTCGCGCGCGCATGTGCCGTGTTCATCGGCGCGCACGGACTCGGCGACTGGTCATCTGGTGCTCTCGCCACGGCGCTCCGCCGCACGATACGCGGGGGTGACCAGAGCCTGATCGCGGTGCTCCTACCCGGCGCACCAGAGCCGTTCGACGCGACGACGCTGCCGCCGCCGCTCAATACGCGGCAATGGCTCGATCTCCGATCTGGCGTCGACGTTGGATTTGCTGCCCAACAGCTCGCCCGCATGCTGCGTAGTTCACCCGACTCGCTCGGCGCCCGACCGGCACTCGGCGTGGCGGCGTGTCCCTACCGCGGACTCGAGGCTTTCGACGAAGAGCACGCTGACCTGTTTTTCGGTCGCGAGGCTGCCGTCCAGCGCTTGCTCGAGCAGCTCAAAGGCTCGCGCTTCATCGCGGTCATCGCACCCTCGGGAAGCGGGAAGTCTTCGCTGGTCCGAGCCGGATTGCTGCCTGCGTTGCGCCTCGGAGCCATTCCGGGCAGCCAGGACTGGATCGTATGCAAGTTCACACCCGGGCCAACGCCACTGGCCGCCTTAGCGACCGAGCTGCTTCAGCTGCCGGAGCGCAGCACCTTGCAGCGCACGGTCGCTCGGGTGGCCCGCGACTCGCGCGCCCTGCACCAATCGGTATCGCTGGCGCTGGCGCGCCACGCACCGTCAGCGCGCCTGGTATGCGTGGTGGACCAATTCGAAGAGCTCTTCACGCAGTGCTCGGATGACGAACAACGTCGTCAGTTCGTGGCCAGTCTGCTGTACGCCGCCAGCGTGCCTCATGGTCGCACCGTTGTGGTCCTGACGATGCGGGCTGATTTTTATGCGCACTGCGCGGCATACCCGACACTGGCCGCGCAGATTGCAGCGCACCAGTATTTGCTCGGCCCGCTCGATCGAGCGGGTACGCGACAAGCCATCAGCGCCCCAGCGGAACGACTCGGATTGAGCTTCGAACCGGGTCTCGTCGACACGATTGCCGAGGAGGTAGCGGGCGAGCCCGGCGCGCTGCCGTTACTGGAGCATGCGCTGCTCGAGGTCTGGGCCCGCCGTCAGGGACAGGTACTGACCCTTGAGGGGTATCGCGCGAGCGGCGGGGTCCAGGGTGCGCTGGCCCAGCGCGCGGACAGCATCTTTCTCTCGCTCGCTCCACGCGAGCAAGAGATTGCCCGAGAGGTCTTGTTGCGCCTGACCGAGCCAGGCGAGACGACCGAAGACACGCGCCGGCGCGCAACGATGGATGAGTTGGTCGCCAGCCACAGTGACGGACAATTGACGCGGCGTGTCACGCTCGCCCTCGCGGACGGACGGCTGCTGACGACCAGCGGCGGCGGCGACCACGGCGCTGCGTGGGTCGAGGTGGCTCATGAAGCGCTGATCCGCGGTTGGCCGCGGCTTCGTCAATGGGTCGACGAAGATCGCGCCGCACTCCGCGTGCGTCGCCGACTGACCGATGCTGCCCGCGAATGGGAGCGGCTTGGGCGAGACGATGGC
>DASYKL010000815.1:0-2506 GCA_035995405.1 Chloroflexota bacterium | reverse complement strand
CAGCGCGACCCAATAAACGCCCCGTCTTCGACGATCACCGGCCGTGCCCCGGCCGGCTCGAGCACGCCGCCGATGCCCACGCCACCTGCCAGGTGCACGTCGCGGCCGATCTGCGCGCCGCTGCCGACCGTAGCCCATGTGTCGACCATCGTCCCCGAGCCAACCCGCGCACCGATGTTGACGTAGCTCGGCATCAGGACGGCACCCGCTTCGATGTAGCTGCCGTAGCGCGCTACCGCCGGCGGTACGACGCGCACGCCGAGGCGGGCGTAGTCGCGTTTGAGCGGAATCTTGTCGTGGTACTCGAACTGGCCGATTTGCCAGGTTTCCAGCTGCCGCAAACGGAAGTAGAGCAGGATCGCTTGCTGAATCCAGCCGTTGACAACGTACTCGCCGCCGTCGGCCGGCTTTTCGGCCAGGCGCAGCTCGCCTCGATCGAGCGCGGCGATCGTCGCTTCAACCGCTTCGCGACTGGCCGGCTGCTCGAGGCGGCTCGGGTCGGCGAAGGTCGCTTCGATCGCGAGTCGCAGGTCGGTGCTGGCGTTCACGGTCACGCTCACGAAAAGTCGATCCTTTCCCAGGTAGCAATGGCCTGCTCGATCTGCGGCAGGCTTGGCACGAGCGCGATGCGGAAATAGCCTTCGCCTCCAGCGCCGAACGAGTCGCCGGGGCTGACGACGATGCCGTGCTCGAGCAAACGGGCGAAAAAGGTGTCAGGGTTAGCGGTCGGCACTTTGACCCACAGGTAGATGGCACCCTGGCTGCCCGAGACCGCGTAGCCGTGGCTGGTCAGGAAGGTGCTCAGACGGTCGCGCTTGGCGCGGAAAATGGCCCGCCGCTGGGCGACGTGGGTGTCGTCCGACCAGGCCGCCGTGGCCGCGGCTTGCACGAAGTTCTGCGAGGCGACGCCAAAGTTTGGCCGCGCTCTTTTCAATTGGGCGATGGCCTGGGGATCGCCCGCGACGTAGCCGCTGCGATAGCCCGTCATGCCTGAACGTTTGCTCAGCGAGCCGAAGCTCAGCACGCCCCTCTGCGTCACCTGTAGCAGGCCTGGAGGAGGCGACGCTTCATCAAAAAACAGGTCCAGATAGCAGTCGTCGCCGCACAGCAAGATGTCGTATTCGCGGGCAACGTCGACCTGTCGACTGAGATAGGCCAGATCGACGCTGGCGCCGGTCGGGTTGTGTGGGTAGTTCAACCAGGCGATGCGGGTCTGGCTGAGCACGTCGCGGCCGAGGTCGGCTAGCTCCAGGCGATAGCCGTTGTCTTCGCGCAGCGGCACGGGGTACGGCACGCAGCCTGAGTAACGCGCCGAGCCCTCGTAGACCGGGTAACTCGGAGACGGGTAGACGATGTGACGTCGGCGCTCGTCTGGTCCGATCACCGCGAGGGGTAGGTGAAAAATGCCTTCCTTGGAGCCGGATTGGGGCAGGACTTGCGTCTCGGGATCGAGCGTGACGCCGAGGCGGCGCTCAGCCCAGCCGGCGATGGCCTGGCGCAGCGCTCGCTGGCCGACGACGGTCGGGTATTGCGAGACGGGATCGACCGCGGCGATCAGGGCCTGGCGGATGAATTCTGGTGTTGGCTCGTTGGGGTCGCCGACGCCGAAATCGAAGATCGGCACGCCGCGTCGGGCGAGGTCTTCTTTGGCCTGGTCGAGCAGGACGGTGAAGTACGTCTTTTCCGCAGAGGTTGCAGGCGTGGCGGACGAGCTTGCGGACGGCGCGGCCATGGCCGTCATGGTAACGCCTCGAGTCGGGCGATCAGGTCTGGACTGAGGACGATGGTGGCGATTTCTTCGACCGGCCCGCGCATCCAGAGGCGACCGTCGGCGGCGACGCGCAGGAGCAGCTCGCCGCCTGGCATGTTAGCGCTCACATCGACGTCGCCATCGACCAGGCCGAGATGGTGCAGCGCGGCGACGACGGCGCACGACGACGAGCCGGAGGCCTGCGTTTCACCTGCTCCGCGCTCCCAGATGAGCAAATCGACGTGGCGCCGATCGATGGCACGGGCCAGTTGGACATTGGTGCGGTTCGGGAACGCGGCATGGTGCTCGACGAGTGGACCCACCCGGCGCAGGAGGGTTACGTCAAGCGGCTGGTCGACGATGACGCAGTGCGGATTGCCGATTGTTAGCGTTACGACGCGGAGTTTCTGGCCCGCTACTTCTAGCGACGTCAGGTCATCGCGGAATTGGGGAACGCCCATGTCGACGGTGACCAGGCGCGCTCGGCCGTTTTCGGCTTCGATGGTGACCGCCGCCGCGCCGCCCAGCGTCAGGATCGTGAAGCTGTCTGTCTGGACGCGCCGTGTATCAAACAGCCACTTGGCGAAAATGCGCAGCCCGTTACCACTTTTTTCGGCTTCCGAGCCGTCGGGATTAAAGATGCGTAATCCGAGTTCGCCCTGACGCAGCAGCAACCCGTCCGAACCGACGCCGACGTGCCGGTCGCACAACAATTTGACCCGCTCAGGCGTAACCGCAAAGGGCAGCTCCGTCGGA
>DASYKL010000814.1:0-7200 GCA_035995405.1 Chloroflexota bacterium | reverse complement strand
CGTTTGGCGGAACTGCACATGCTCCTCGGCCGTGATCGTCTGGGTGATGGTGCCGTTCCATTTGTTGCTGCACGCTGCCTTGCCATCGATGGTCCAACGCTGCGCCGCCGCGACGAATTCGGCCTGACTCATGGCTGGCGGCTCTGGCGCGATCGGCGCAAACGCGCTGTCTTCACCGATACCGCCCTGACCGACGAACGCTACCCCGATCAACAAATCATCGTGCAGGTGATTGACGAAAGCGGGCCGCTGGGCCGGATCTTTCAGGTTATTGACGCTTCTCATCTGGCGACACAGCGTCATAGTGTCTTTGCCTGCGAGCGACATGTGGTGAGGCGCCAGACGCCACGAGGGTGGCGCCGCGGTGTGACATTCGATGCATGCTCCGCTCGAGTCGAAGGTCATGTCGCCCTGCGCGTTGAGCGGCGTGTTGACCTGGCCGCCTTCATGATTGGTATCGGTTTGCGGATTGGTTCCGCCATGGCAATTGACGCACCGCGGCGAGGAAAAGACCGGCATCATGTCGGCGAAGAGCAGCAGCGGGTCATCTGCAGCCTGGGCGGTCTGTGTGGCGGCGCTCGGCGCCAGGATGGGGGCCTGACGCGGTTGTGCGGCAACGCTGAGCGTCGCCACGCCGGACAGAAGCAGTGCGGCACCGAGTGCCCGGATTCCACGCCGATAGAACATCGGGCGTGATGATACTCACCGCCACCCAGGCATGTCAGCAGCGTGCGGTAGACTGCGGCCATGGCCACACACGTCCAATACGACGTCGATGTTCGCGACATCGAGTATCAGCGACACGCCGGCCAACCGTGGTTGGCGCGGGTCTATCGGCCAGTCGGCCCGGGGCCGTTTCCGACCATCGTCGATATCCACGGAGGCGCCTGGAACAACGGCGATCGAACGAACGACGCGCAGATGGATCACGCGCTCGCAGCGCTGGGAATCTTGAGCGTGGCCATCGATTTCCGCCAACCGCCGTTAGCCGGCTACCCGGCCTCAGTGTGTGACATGAATCTGGCAATTCGGTGGACCAAAGTGCAGGCCGCCGAACTCGGCGGGACTGAGCGTGTCGGCGCTCTCGGCGTCTCGAGTGGCGGGCACCTGGCCTTACTCGGAGGGCTGCGCCCGCGGGATCCACGCTATGCCGCGTTGGCGCTGGAAGGCCATCCGGAAGTGGACGCCAGTCTGGCATATGTCGTGGCCTGCTGGCCTGTCTCTGACCCGCTCTATCGCTACCAGCTCGCACGCGAAGCAGCCAATACCTCCATCGTCAAGGCCCACGAAGCCTATTGGGGGACTGAAGCGGCCATGGCCGAAGGTAACCCACCATTGATCCTGGAGCGTGGCGAGCCCGTCGAATTGCCGCCGGCGCTCGTCATTCAGCGCACCGTCGACAACAACCATCCGCTCGATATGCAGCAGCGTCTGGTCAGCTGGTACCGCAAACGAGGCGGCCAGATGGAGATGCCGTTGTTCGAGAACTTGCCTTCGCCGTTTTCGCTGAGCGGGAACTTCCCCGATTCACAACGGGCAGTGGATACCATAGCCACGTTCATCAAGCAGCAGAACACGTAGCCAAAGTGCAATACTGCCCGAACGCTGAACGTTCCAGGGAGAGCTGAGCATGGGCAACCGAGAAAAAGGCAAAGATAAAGGCAAAGCCAAGAAGTCACCGAAAGCCGTCAAGCCAGGTCGCCGCCCGCACGAGCAGCAGCGCCAGGGCAGCGAGACCACCACTCCTCGGGAGCCGTAGCCGCACCCGGAAAACAGGCGCGAAAAGGGCCAGGCTTTTGCCACACTCTGTGGTTGAAGCCCATGATCCGTGAAGCCAGTATCCGCGATCGCAAGCTGGCGTTCGATTCGCCGGGCTACCGCTTGCTTGTTATGCGGATGTGGCCGCGCGGCGTACGCCGCACGGCCACCCATGCCTGGCTCAAAGACGCCGCCCCGAGTCGCGAGCTCCTCGATGCCTACCATAACGGTCTGTCCTGGCCAGAGTTCGAGCAACGCTACCGCGTTGAGATGCTGACCGAGCGGCCGCGGGTGCTCGACGAGATTCTGGCGCTCGAGCGCGAGCATGGCCTGGTCATCCTGCTGTGTGAAGAACAGATTCCGCCTCAGGAGCACTGCCATCGGCAGGTCCTGCTGGACCTGCTCAACGCAGCCAGAACGTAGCCAGAACGTAGCACCATAGCGGTGTACCCTGGGGCGGGGAGGGCCCGCGGATGACCACCCGGACCTGGTTGAGCCATGGACTGATCGCGCTGTTTATCGGGGCATGTGCCGCCCCCGCGGCGCCGTCTGCGCCGTCTGCGACGGCGGTGCAGCGGCCGCTGGCGAAGATCACCGCCTCCTACAGCGAGCGAGTTGGCAATTACCTGCCGTTATGGCTGGCTGCCGACCAGGGCATATTCAAGAAGCATGGTCTGGACGTTGACCTGCAGCTCATTCCGGGTACGACGGGCATGTCAGCATTGCTGTCAGGTCAGGTGCAGATCGCCCAGATCGGTGGTTCGGAAGTCGTCAGCGCCCAATCCGGTGGCAGTGACCTGGTCATGTCTGGCAACCTCGGCTCGGTACTGCCATACGTGTTCATCGTTACGCCCGAGATCCAGACTGTGAACGACCTCAAGGGTAAGCAGATCGGAATCAGCACCGTAGGCGGCTCGGCCGACATAGCGACGCGGTTGAGCATGCGCCATTTCGGCTTGGATCCAGATAAAGACGTAGCGATCACGGCGATGGGCTCGCTCCAGAATCGCACCGCGGGACTCCAGAACGGCGCGATCCAGGCTGCTCCAGCCAATCCGCCTGACTCGCTGATCTTGCAGCGTCAGGGCTTCCACGTGCTGTTTGATATAGCCCAGCTTGGCTTTCCGGCCGCCAGCGCGACTATCGTCGCGCAGCGCTCGTGGGTAAACGAACACAAGGACTTGTTTCAGGCGTGGAACGACGCCGTCGTCGAATCAATTGCGCTGGCCAAGCAGAACCCCGACCTCGGTCTACCGCTGATGAAGCAGTACATGCAGTCTGAAGATGACGAGCTGATGCGGCAGACCTATGACTACTGGATCAACGAGGTACTGAAGCTGCCGCCCAGCTTATCGCCGGACCAGTTCGAAGCCACGGTGGCGGCGCTGGCCGTAACCAATCCAAAGGTGAAAGATGTGAAAGTCGACCAGATGATCGACGGCTCGTTTGTGCAGAACGCGATGAAGAACCGCTGAGCGTGCGGCTCAGGCGGCGAGGCCTTTCGCCGCGGCGGCTTCCACAAAACTGGTGTCGATCATAGTCGCCGGGTCAAAGCCTTTGGCCTTCTCGTTCCGATTCGCTAGCTCATCGACAAAGCCCTGCCATTCGGCAGGCTTGAGAGTTGGCGGCACGCGCAGAATGCGCCCCGTCCAATAGTCATACGCCAGATCGAGCTCGCGCTGCTCGGTGAGATTGGCCCACTTGCTCAACGTTTGCAGAGCGACCGGGCGATCTTTCTTCTGCAGTGCTGTGCCCTGGACCATGGCGTTGACCACGCGCTGGACCAGGTCACGCTGGGTGTTGATCGTGGCACGCTTGACGATCAGACACTGAGCCAACGGCGGCATATCGATCTGCGACAGGTCAAACAATGGGTGCAGCCCGCCGTCTTCCAGTTTCAATGTTTCGGGCGGGCTGCCCAGTCCAGCATCGATCGCTCCGTTCAACAGCGCCGACATGCGATTCTCGAGTGAGCCGACTGCGACGATCGTGACGTCTTTATCCGGATCCAGGCCTTTCGCTCGCAGTGAGATGCGCGTCGCTGTATCCGATGAGGACCCAAGCGTGCTGACGCCGACTTTTTTGCCCCGCAGGTCGTCGATCGTCTGAATGTCTTTGTTGGCTTCCATCAGATAAGGCTGCGCGCCGCTGAGCTGGACAATGGCTACCAGGTCCGCGCCACCGACGACTGCGCCGAGGGTTTCGGGGCCGCCGATCAAGGCGAACTGCGTTTGGTCCGACATGATGGCCGGGATGCCCGTGTTGCTGGCGATGAATTGCAGATCCGCGTCGATGCCCTGTTTGTCGAACAGTCCTTGCTCTTTCGCCAGGAACATCGCCAGATCCGAGACGGTGCGATCACTGAACGAGATGACGACTTTGTTGGCGGGCGCAGCAGCCACGACGACGGGCGCGGCGGTTGGCTTCGGCAATGCGGCGGCCGGAGTCGGCGGTGCCGCAGTCGGTTGTGCCGCATTCGGCGCGGCCAGGGTCGCTGCGGGCGGAGCCGGCGGCGCACAGGCAGCCGCCAGGAGTAGAGCTGACGGCGCCAAAATCGCGCGCAAAAACACGCGCCTGGACAAGCCAGGCCGAGCTGCTTCCATGATCTCCCCCTACGCCACCGCGACTGCTTGTGGCGCGGCGATCGCCCGCATGCGTGACGTCACCCCATTGCGCGCGCACTCTCGTTCGTACAACTCCAGGATGCGCGGATCTTCGTCCCCGTATTCGATCTGGTTCCCGCCATCTTTCACCGACTTGTCCATGTTCTCGTAGCTCGCTTTGCGAGCATTGGAGACAAAATAGCGAGCACCCCCAAAGCTCAGCACGAAATACCGACTCTGTACGGACGCGGTGTTGAAATGCTGGTGGAACGTTGGACCGTCTGGAGGCGCATACAACATGCCTGGCTTCCAGTCCACACGAACGGTGTCGACTGGTGATTCGCCTTCGCGCCACAGCAAAGAGTAGCCATGCCCGGTCACGCAGAAAATGTGCGCGCCAGCGTCATGACGATGAGCTTTCTTGTAGGTGCCGACACCAAACTCGCTGATGTGCGCATGCATCGTGCTGCCGGCCAAAGCAAACTGCACGTTACGACTGGTCCCGCCAGCACCGCGCTCTTTCCATTCAGGTAGCTCGAAACTCGTCAGGTCCGCCACGAAGTTGGTCTCCCACTGGTGCCGACCTGGCTTTACGGTGCGGAATTCACCCTGACCGCGGAAGTAGCGATCTTCGCCGACGCGCTCCTGAAAGGTGTGCTTGTTGTCGAAGATGAAGCTGGCGTTGTGGAACAGGTTCAGCAGGATGGGCAGATTCGAAACCGACGCAAAGCGTGCTGCCTCGCTGCCGGATCCGTTGTGGTGCTGGTGCCAGGTGTTGATCGGGATCCCAAACGTGCTACCGGGGCCCCACTCGAAACTATGCTTTCGGCCGTCAGGGCCTTCGACGGTCGTTGCGCCACGACCGGCGAGGACGTAGACCAGTTTATCGTAGAGATGCTTTTCGGGTTTCAGCGAATCGCCGGGCGGGATCTCGGCCAGATAGCAGGTGGCGGAGTCGCCGCGGCCAGCCAGATGGATGTAGGCGCCCAGGCCCCCTAGCCGTAGCGACGGCTCGAGCGGCTGAGTCAAGCAGTCTACCGAGTAGGCCTCGACGATCGGCACCCCCTCGGTCTTGACCCAGTCGAGATATGTGTTGACTTGATAGAACGGATTGTCCTGCCATTCATCGCCCATGACCCGTACTCTCCCCTGCACTTGCTGGAACCCGATCCGCCATCTCCGCGCGCGGACCGTGCACTTCCGGAAATACCAGCGACTTGACCACGACCGGCACAACCTGCGCTGGATAGATCATCTCCCCAATATCGATGTAGTCGAATTCCTGCAGCTCAATGCCGTCCAGCGAGATGATATCTGCCGCCGTGTTGTCGTCGTTGAGTTGCAGAAAATCTTCGCGGATGATGCTGCCGATGAGCTTGCCGAAGTCATGGGCAAACACCAGCACGAGCGGGAGACCCGCGGCGATAGTGTTGGGCAACGCCTGGACGATGCCAGCAGCGATTTTGCGCAGCAATGAATAACGGGGCTCGCCGGTCCAGTCGATGGCGATGGCGACTACTTGCTCACCTTCTTGCAAGTCGAAGCGCTGAAAACTGCGTTGGATCGCCGCGCTGAGCTCGTGTGGCTCGATCTGCTCGCCGTCCGGCAGATGCGGATACAGGACTTGAATATTGTGGATCGGCAGCAGGTCCGGGCGTGTGATGGCGATGGTGTTGCCGCTCACCTGGACGGTGAACTGTGACGCACCAATGACCGTTGCACGGATGCGTTCGCCAGCCGGCTCCAAGGCGGCTGGCAGGGCGTGTTGCTCAACGCGGGTGCGCACGGCGTCGGCCAATGGTCGCGCCAGATCACCGAACTCTTCGGTCGTCGGATCGTAGAGATATTCCGCAACGCCACCCGAGAACGTGATCAAGTCGATCGGCTGCTCGGACGTCAACGGCGGCGTCAGCAGCAAGGTGCTCGCAAGTGCGCCGAGTGGATCTCGGCGTATCGTCTCGAACAGGCAGCCGGCCAGGGCATCCGCCAGGCGGTCCCGATTGGCGCGTGATAGCGGCTCGCCCAGCCGCAGGTCGATGCCGAGACTGTCGGCCACCACGCGCGCCGATGGCTCGATGCGCGTCACCTGGCCGTCGGTATCGAACGCCACCAACCGGCCGCCAACGTTGATGGCGGCCGTTTCCAACACCTGTCCGCCGCGCACCAGCGCGAGTTTACTGGTGCCGCCCCCGACGTCCACGTTGAGGACAGTTTGCGTTGGATGACGGGACAACTCCAGCGCGCCGGATCCGTTGGCTGCCAGGATTGCTTCGAGGTTGTGGCCTGCTGAAGCACAGACGAACTTGCCAGCGTGGTCGGCGAAGAGATCGGCAACCGCCCGCGCATTGGTGCGTTTGATCGCCTCGCCCGTCAAAATGATCGCGCCACTGTCGATGTCCGCTGGCGTCATACCGGCTTCGTCGTACGCCTGCTGCAGGAACGCGTCCAGCGCATTCGCATCGATCGTGTTGTCGGCCCGATACGGTGTTAGCAGAATGGGCGAACGGTGGAGCATCTCGCGCTTGACCACGACATACCGACTCGACAGGTATTGCCCGAGCCGCTGCAGGTGCAAGCGCGAAAACATCAGGTGCGATGTTGACGAGCCGATGTCGATACCGACGGTCGTCAGTTCAACGTTATCGGCGTAATAGAAATCGTTCTTGGAGATCGGCCCGTCCCAGCCGCCTGCTCCGTCCGGGTGGTCGTCGTGATCGTGGTCAAACTCGAAGTCGTGCCAGAACGGCGGCCCGGTTCGGCGCCGCCGCATCAGCGGGCCGAGGTCGCCAGGAACTCGTCCATCTTGACCTCGACGCCATGCTGCGCCGCCTCTTCGACG
>DASYKL010000813.1:0-5197 GCA_035995405.1 Chloroflexota bacterium | reverse complement strand
TATTCGACAGGATGATCTGGGCCAGGTATTCGCGCTGCGTGGCATCGTTGACCACGACGCGATCAATGCGGCCACCCATCTGTTGAATCGCATCGCGCATCAAGCCGTAGGCCTGCGGCTGCTGATCGACAGGAATAGACGTGCTGCCGCGCTGCCGAGCAATTGCCAGCGCTTCGGTCGAGCCGACCGCCATCGAGATGCGGCGGGTGCCGCTCTTTTCCTTCAGCGTCAGGGTCGCGTTGTTGACCGTGCCCTGCAGGTCAGTCACTGTGACCTCAACGGGGGCAGTTCCGGCTGCCGCCGCTTCCGTGGGCAGGTTGGTATGGCCGAGCCACAGGTAATATGTCCCGACACTGGCGGAGATCAGTAACACAAGCAGCAGCGGGATGCGCTGTCTGTACAACGCGATCAGCAGCCGCTGAAAAATCCTTGCCCAAAGTGCCACGCGTGCTGCCGCCTTTCGCCGAATCCGGTTCGGTTGCGCCAATTCTATCAGCGATCAGCCGCTTCCCCCAAGATAGGTCGCGCTGAACGTATTGCCGCTGACAGTACCGATTGTTAGGGTGCCACAACGCAACACATGGCTGATCGCAACTATGCCACCGAGCTGAAACGCCGCGTACTGGTGTTCGACGGCTCCATGGGCGCCAACCTGCAGGTGCTCGACCTCAGCGCGGACGACTTCGGTGGGGCACGGTTCGAAGGCTGTATGGATGCGCTGTGCCTGACTCGCCCCGATGCACCCGCCCAGCTGCACCGCGGCTTTCTGGCCGCGGGCTGCGACGTCGTCGAAACCAACACGTTCCAGGCCAGTCGGCTGCGGCTCGCCGAGTGGGGCCTGGCTGACAAGACGCTCGCGATCAACCAGGCTGGGGCCGCCATCGCCCGTCGCGAGTGCGACGTCTTCGAACAGCAGGATGGTCGGCCGCGCTTTGTTGCCGGCGCCATCGGTCCAACCGGCCTGCTGCCATCCTCCGACGATCCCACGCTGTCGGCTATTCGCTTTGGCCAACTGGTCGAGATCTTTGAAGAGCAGACGCGCGGCTTGCTCGATGGTGGCGCTGACCTGTTGATTATCGAAACACAGCAGGACATCCTCGAGACGAAGGCCGTCCTGCACGGCGCTCGACGAGCGTTCGCCAGCGTGGGTCGCAGCGTGCCCGTTCAGGTCCAGGTGTCTCTTGATACCAACGGCCGCATGCTGCTCGGCACCGACGTCGGCGCCGCCCTGGCGATTCTGGAAGGCCTTGGCGCCGACATCATCGGGCTGAATTGCTCGACGGGCCCGGAGCACATGCGCGAGCCGATCCGCTACCTGACCCAGAACACGCGCCTGCCGATCAGTGTTATTCCCAATGCGGGCATTCCGATCAACCTCGGCGGCGGAAAAGCGCATTACCCGCTGGATGCCACTGGCCTGGCGGATGCGCTCGAAGAGTTCGTCGACGAGTTTGGCGTCAACGTGGTCGGCGGCTGCTGCGGCACCACGTTTGAGCATCTGCGAGCGGTAGTCGAGCGTCTTGGCGACCGACCGATTCGGCCGCGCCTCGTCAGCGGCGACGTGCCGCGCGCGGCAAGCTCGATTCGCGCTTTTGACTTGCGGCAGAACCCGCCACCCACGATCGTTGGCGAGCGCGTCAATTCGCAAGGCAGCCGCAAAGTGAAGCGTTTGCTGCTCGGCGATGATTACGACGGAGTCCTGACCGTGGCGCGCGATCAGATGGACGGTGGCGCCCACCTGCTCGACGTCTGTGTGGCGTTGACGGAGCGGGGCGATGAGAGCCACCAGATGGTCGAAGTGGTCAAGCGCCTACGCTCATCGGTCGAAGCGCCGCTGGTCCTGGATAGCACCGAGCGCGAGGTGTTGGCGGCTGCGCTGGAGGCGTATCCGGGCAGGGCCATTTTGAACTCCTTCAATCTGGAGGCGGGCCGCGAAAAGGCAGACTACGTGCTTGGCCTGGCGAAACAGCACGGCGCCTACGTCGTGGCCATGACGATCGATGAAGAAGGCATGGCCCACACCGCTGACCGCAAGGTTGAGATCGCCAGTCGCATCTTTGGGCTGGCCACGGTCGACCATCGTTTGCCTGCTTCGTCGCTGATCTTCGACGTCCTCACGTTCCCTGTCACAACAGGCCAAGAAGACTTACGCGACGATGCCCGTCAGACGATCGAAGGCATTCGCCGCGTCAAAGCCGAATTACCTGGCGTGCTGACGCTGCTCGGCCTTTCTAACGTCTCGTTCGGCATCTCACAGGCGGCGCGCGGCGTACTCAACTCGGCCTTCCTGTACCACTGCGTCGACGCGGGCTTGGACCTGGCCATCGTCAATCCGGTGCACCTGACGCCGTACGCCGAAATCGAGGCCGAACATCGCGCCCTGGCCGAGGACCTGATCTATAACCGTCGGGAAGATGCGCTGCCCAGATTCCTGGCGGCGTTCGAAGGGGTGGATGTGCAGCAGCAACGAGACAGCGCCGAAGATGCCGACGCCGACAAGCCCGTCGACGAACGGATCCACGGGCGCATCCTGCACCGCAAAAAAGAAGGCATCGAAGCGCTGCTAGACCAGGCCATAGCCGAACGCCTCGCGCCGCCGTCAGGAGCCGACCCGTCTTCTCCCGACACCGCCTCGCCATCCGCAGCAGCCGCTGCGCCCAGTGTTGGTGGTGCGGCCGTGGCTGTGCTCAACGACGTGCTCTTGCCGGCCATGAAGGACGTCGGCGACCGCTTTGGCGCCGGCGAGCTCATTCTGCCCTTTGTCCTCCAGAGCGCAGAAGTGATGAAGCGCTCCGTGTCTCATCTCGAGCAGTATCTGGCCAAGCAAGCCGACTACAGCAAAGGCAGCATCGTCGTTGCCACCGTCTACGGCGACGTCCATGACATCGGCAAGTCCCTCCTCATCACCATCCTGTCGAACAACGGCTACACCGTCCACGATCTCGGCAAGCAGGTCCCCGTCAACACCATCGTCGAGGCGGCCATCGAAAAACACGCCGACGTCATCGGCCTGTCTGCCCTCCTCGTCAGCACCTCCAAGCAGATGCCCCTCTGCATCCAGGAGCTCGACCGTCGCGGCATCCACCTGCCGGTTCTGATCGGCGGTGCGGCAATCAATCGCGCCTTCGGCCGCCGCGCCGCGGTGCTCCCCGATGGCCGCATCTACGAGCCGGCCGTCTTCTATTGCAAGGACGTCTTCGAAGGCCTGTCCACCATGGACACGCTGATCGATCCGCAAGCCCTACCCGCCCTGGTCGAACAGGTCCGTGCCGAGATCGCTACCGAACGTGATCGCGTTGTCGAGCCTGCTCCTCTCCCCCGCGTCACCCCCAGGCCAGGCGCTGGCCCACGCCGCGACGCCCCTGTTCCAAAACCGCCGTTCTGGGGCGCGCGCCGCGTCCCAGCCGACTTGCAGGCAGTCTGGCAACACCTGGATCGCAACACGTTGTTCCGACACCACTGGGGTGGCCATCGCGCCAAAGGCGCCGAGTACGACCGTATCGTCGCCGAAGTGTTCGAGCCCGAGCTGACTTCGCTGACCGCGTCGGCGCTGGCCGAGGGATGGCTCGAGCCGCTCATCGTCGCCGGCTACTTCCCCGCCAACTCCGCGGGCGACGAGCTGATCGTCTTCGACCCCGAACGTCAGGACCAGGAGGTCGCGCGCCTGCAGTTCCCCCGCCAGCCTGATGGCGAGCGGCTCTGCCTCGCGGACTATTTCCGGCCTGTGGAGTCCGGCGGACGGGATGTGGTGGTGTTCCAGGCGGTCAGCGCCGGTCCCCGTGCCGGCGCGTACGTCGAATCGCTTCAACAGTCCGGGGATTACAGCCGCATGCTCTACGTCAACGGCCTGGCGTCAGGCACCGCGGAAGCGCTGGCCGACTACGCAAACGAGTTAGCCCGCCGCGACCTGGGCCTCGCGGCGAACCAGGGCCTGCGCTTCAGCTGGGGCTACGCCGCGTGCCCCGACCTCGCAGAGCAGCAAAAAGTCCTGCCCCTGCTGCACGCCCAGGAAGAAATCGGCCTGACGCTCAGCCTGAGCAATAACCTGGACCCCGAGCACAGTACGGCCGCGATTGTTCTGCATCACCCCGAGGCCAAGTACTTCGCCGTCCGCAACGCCGCCTAGGGTCAGCTAAAAGTCTCCCGTGCCTCGGGTGTTTGCTGTCTCTGGCGCGGCCGCAGCAGCAGCGCCCCTGCTATGACCGCCAGCGGGACATACACCGCATGAACCCCATCCTGGGCCGCCGGCGTAAGCACCACTCCGCCAGTTGCCAGGCCTAGGAGACCGACCAGCGCGTGGCATGGGCACACCACCCCCGTGGCTATTGCGCCCAGCCCGACAAAGCGCCGTCCAGCCAGAGTCCTCATCAGTCGCGCTGTTATCCTAGCGCTCGATGAGCGCCACCGAAGGCTCCGTAAAACTTCCTGAAGTCGGACAGCCAGCCCCAGACTTTACCCTCGCCTCGACCGAGGACCGCGACATCAGCCTGGCTGACTTCAAAGGCAAACAAGCCGTCGTGCTGTACTTCTACCCGCGCGACGACACTCCTGGCTGCACCGCAGAAGCGTGCTCTTTCCGCGATCTGCGCAGCCTGTTCAACGAACACGGCGCCGAGATCCTGGGCGTCAGTACCGACAGCGTCAAGTCGCACAAGAAATTTCAGACCAAGTACCACCTGACCTTTCCCCTGCTTTCCGACACAGACCATGGTGTCGCCGACCAGTACGGCGTCTGGCAACAGCGCAAGTTCATGGGCCGCGAATACATGGGCATCGCCCGCACGACGTTTGTCCTCGACCAGAACGGGACCGTCAAAGCCGTTTTTCCCAACGTCAAGGTGGAAGGCCACGCCGACAAAGTCCTGGCGGCCATCAAAGCCTGACGCATGGCCCGTCTCACAGGGCTGGTGGCGGTCATCACCGGCGCCGGCTCGGGCATCGGCCGCGCTTCAGCCCTCGCCTTTGCGGCTGAAGGAGCGCGCGTCGTCGCGGCTGACCTGAACGCCAACAACGCGGCCGAAACCGCCCAGCAGATCGGCTCCGCCGGCGGAGAAGCCTCTTCCGTAGTGGTTGACGTAACCAAACAAGAACAGGTCGAGCACATGCTGCAGCACGCCGTCGACCGCTTTGGCCACCTCGACGTGCTGTTCAACAACGCCGGCCTGCCTCAATCCTTCACGCCCTTCGAATCGTCTAC
>DASYKL010000812.1:0-2378 GCA_035995405.1 Chloroflexota bacterium | reverse complement strand
GTGGACCCGCGACGGGCGGGTGCGCGTGCAGGTCGCCGACGTGGCGCCGCAGGTGTCAGGCCAGATCACCGAGCAGCACGTCGTCGACAACCCGTTCGTTCGCAAGGGCGACGTGCTTTACGTGATCGATCCTTTCGATTTCGAGGTCACCGTGCGCACGAATAAGGCGATGCTGGAGCAGAAGGCGGCCGATCTGCAGGTCAAGCAGGTGCAGTCCGAGCGGCGCCAGCACTTGTCGAACATCGCGACCACCGCGGAGGAGCAGCAGGTCTTTGCCGGGACGGCGCTGCAGGCGAAGGCGGCGTTCGAAGCTGCCCAGCAGCAGCTCGCGCAGGCCCAGATCAACCTGCGACGCACCCAGATCCGCAGCCCGGTGAACGGCTACGTCACCAACCTCTTGATAGGCGTCGGCGACTTCGCGCAGCAGGGAACCGTCATTGTTTCTGTTATCGACAGCGACAGCTACTGGATCGATGGCTATTTCGAAGAGACCAAGATGGCGCGGGTCTGCATCGGCGACCGTGTCGAGGCCAAGCTGATGGGCTACGCGCAGCCGATTTTGGGACGCGTCGCCACGGTGACGCGGGGCATCAGCGTGTCGAATGCCACGCCCAGCACGCAGGGGCTGCCCAATGTCGATCCCGTCTACACCTGGGTGCGCTTGGCGCAGCGTGTGCCGGTCCGGATCGCGATCGACGAGGTGCCGCCGGGCGTTCCACTGGTCTCCGGCATGACGGCGACGGTGACGGTCCTGGAGCCCGGCGAGGCTCGTCAGCGGAGCGGGTGGGAGGCCGTGGTGGCGGCACTCCAGATCCGGCTTGCCGATATCTTCGACGGCCCGCCCGGCAGGCCCGACTGCATCCCGGCGATCACGACCGATCGCGGGCGGAAGCAGTCCCTCCCGGCGGAAGTCGTGGATCCAGGCCTGACACCGGGGCAGATCACCCCTGGTCTTGCCCCTGGGATGAGCGTCTCGCCGCGAAATCGCTGATCGGGGCACCAGCGATGGACGCCTCGACACTGACCGATTTGGCGCACGATCCATTCGTCCAGACGGGCGCGCTGGCAACCGCCGGCGCGGTCGTGACCCACGTGTTGCTCCGGCGCTACCCGGCGGGACGCCTGATCTTCCAATTCGCCTTCTTCGCGGGCCTCACGGCGCTTCTGTATCATCACGACATCGTCCCCTATGTCATTGTGCCGGGCGACACACCCGCGTTCGAGCGCATTTTCCTGGCCTTGGCCAAGGTCATCTGGTGGGTCAATGCGGCCTGGGTGCTGACGAGCTTCACGCGCATCTTCCTGATCTTCGAAAGACGGCCGCACGAGAGCCGCCTGATGCAGGATGTCGTCGTCGGCGTGATCTATCTCGGCGCCGCCCTGTCGGTTCTCGCCTATGTCTTCAACGTCCCCGTCGGCACCCTGATCGCCACGTCCGGCGTGTTCGCCATCATCCTGGGCCTGGCCCTGCAGAGCACGCTGGCAGACGTCTTCTCTGGCGTCGCCCTCAATCTCAGCCGCGCCTACAAGGTCGGCGACTGGATCGTGCTGAGCGATGGCACCCAGGGACGCGTCGTCGAGACCAATTGGCGTGGCACCAGCCTGCTCAACGCGGCCAACGACCTCGTCGTACTGCCGAACAGCAGCCTGGCCAAGGCGCAGGTCACCAATCTCAGCAGCCCCAACCGCAGCCATGGCGTGAACCTCAGGGTGCGCATGATGCCTACCATGACGCCTTCGGCGATCTCGGTGGTCATGCGCAACGTGCTCCTCAGCAGCAACTCCATCCTGTCGACACCTGAGCCGACTGTGGAGATAAAGTCGCTGGACGCCCAGGCGATCGAGTTCGAGCTGGCGTTCCGTGTCCGCGACTTCGCGTCGGCTTCCGCGGCGAGGAACGAGGTCTACGACCTGATCTGTCGCCATGCCCGGGCAGCGGGCCTGGCGCTTGCCCAGCCCAAGGAAGCCGCGGGCGTCTCCGCTGGCCTATCGCAACCGGCGGCTCCCGCAGCGCCCAAGGCCACCGCCCAGCGCTTGCTGGACACCCTGCCGTTGCTCGCGTCCCTCACCGAGGCGGAGAAACAGGCGCTGGCCGAGGCGATGACGCGCAAGACCTATCGCAAGGGAGAAGTGCTGGTGGAAGAGGGCGGCAAGCTCAGCTCTCTGGTGATCATCCGCACCGGCGTCGTCGTGGTTTTCTGCCACGGCGAGGAAGGCGAACTCGAATTGCGTCGGTTGGCGCCGGGCGACTATTTCGGCGAAAGCGGCTTGGTCCCCAGTGCCTGCGAAACGGCAACGGTCCGCGCCCTGACCTTCATCGTCGTCTACGAAGTCGGCCAGGCCGCATTGGCCAAGCTGATGCAGGACAGGCCGAGCAT
>DASYKL010000811.1:0-3101 GCA_035995405.1 Chloroflexota bacterium | reverse complement strand
AGCGAACTGGGCCCACCTGGTGCGAGGTTGACGAGCAGGAACGTGATCGCGCTCACCAGAAGGAGCACGATCGCGCCCTGGATCAGACGTTGGATTGCTATGCGGAGCGTAGGCCGCCTCTACTTCTTGATCCACCACTCTTGGACGTAGTGCATGTTGTCGCGCAAGTTCAGGTCCGGCACACCCTGCAGATTGGCGTTGATCACATCGATTTCCTCCGGGTACCACAGGAACACGTACGGCAAATTGTCGGCCATATATGTCTGCAGCTCGATGACGGTCTGCTTGCGTTTCGTCAGGTCCGTTTCCGCCTGCACAGCAGTCAGCAAATCGTCCAACTTCTGGTCTTTGAAACCCGGAATATTGAAGCCTTTACCGGCAGTGCTGCTGTGGAAATACGGGAACACATCCGGATCGTTCGGGTAGACCCACCAGTTGACGGTGGCCGTGTAATCACGGTTTACCACGACCTTTTGAATATAAGCGTTCCACTCCATGGAGTTGAGGTCCGCCTGGATGCCGACCGCTTTGAGGTTCTGCTGGATCAGCTCGTTGGTTGGCTGCAGGACGCCGCGCTGGCCAACGTCCATAGTGAACTGGAACGGCTGACCGTCTTTCTGCAACACGCCATTGGGTCCAGCCTGCCAACCCGCGTCAGCCAGCAGCTGCTTGGCTTTGTCGGCGCTGAACGCGTACTGCGACTCGTGGCTCGGGTCGTAATACGCCTTGAACGCTGGCACGATGGCCGAGTTCGCCGGCTTCCCGTAGCCCTTTTCGACAGCCGTCACGATGGCCTGCCGATCAATCGCGTAATCGATCGCCTGGCGGACGCGAACGTCCTGGAACCGCGGATCGGTCTGGTTGAGAGCGAACCAGTAATACTGCACCAGCTGTCGCGGCTCGACACGGACCTGCGATGCGCTCTTGACCCGATCGACGGCAGCCTTGTTGTCCATGATCATGATGCTCAGCTCTCCGCTGAGCGCCTGGGCGACTTGCGTATTGGCGTCCGGAACGACTTTGAACACGATTTTGTCGAGGTTTGCTTTGCCGCCGAAGTAGGCATCGTTGCGCGCCAGGACCACGCTTTGGCCCGATGTATACGACTCTACTTTGAAGGGGCCGCTGGTCACCGGCATGCCTTTGTTGAAAGCGTTGAAGGCCCACGGGTCGGCCTGGCCGTCAAAGGCGTGCCTGGGCAAGATGCCGGCGTTGTAGGCCAGATACGAAGGCAGAGCGCTGAACGGGCGCGACAAATTGAATTTGACCGTCGTGGGATTCACTGCCTCGACGTCCTTGACCGCACTGAAGTTGCCGGCGCCGGTTGCACCGAGCTCCTTCTTCAACACGATGTCATTGAACGTGAACAACACGTCATCGGCAGTGACCGCCTGGCCGTCAGTCCACTTCGCATCGTCTCGGAGCTTGAAGGTCCAGCTCAAACCATCTGCCGCGGCTTCCCAGCTGAGAGCCAGATCAGGCGCGGGAACCAGATCCTTGCCAGGTTTGGTGATGCTGTCGAAAAGCACACGGTTGACGAAGACCGATTCAACAAAAGCATTGGGATGCCACGGATTCATGGTCGGGTCAGCGGCAATCGGGATGTTTACGGTCCCGCCTGGCTGAGCCGCGGCCGCGCCCGTGGCGGCGGCGGGTGTCGTGGGCTTGGGAGCGGCCGCGGGCTGAGCGGCAGTCGGCTGGGCGGCGGCAGGTGCGGCCGAAGTTGGCTTGGCTGCAGCGGCCGGCGCAGTAGGCGCCGCGGCCGGTGTCGCGGCAGGCGAGCAAGCCGCTCCAATGAGGGCGGCGACCATCATCACGAGGGCCGCGGCGGACGCCGGCCTACGCCGGGGAAGCGATTGCATGTAAGTTGCCCTTTCTCGATTCCGAATACCCGAGTTGACTCGAGATCCGCTCGGCGGCCGCGAGCACCGCGAGCCGTAACGTGGTGTTCAAACTGTCTCTCACGCGACCAATCGGTCCAGCGACACTGATCGCAGCCACGACCTGGCCCGACCAGTCGCGAACAGGCGCCGCCACCGCCGCGGCGCCGACGTCCAGATCCTCATCCGCCACCACATAGCCACAGCGGCGAATCTCGTCGAGCTGTGCGCCGAGCTCGGCCGCATCAGTCACGGTGTGACGGGTGAACGCAGGCAGACCGCGGTCCAGAACCGCATCGCGCTCGGCCTGCGGCAGAAAGGCCAGCAGCACTTTTGGACACGCACCGGCATGTAACGGAAAGCGGCGCCCAACTTCGGCCGACAAGCGCACGGGATGGTGACTCTCGATACGCTCGATGCAGACCGCCTCGAGCGTGGTCGGGTCGAGCACCGCCAGGTGGACCGTTTCACCTGTCTGTTGGTGGAGGTTGTGGATGAGCGGCCGCGCGACGCGCACCACGTCGAGGCGCTGGATCGCCAGCTGACCAACTTCGAAAGCCCGTACGCCGACCATATAGCGATCTTCAACACGGCGGACAAAGCCGCGCGCTTCGAAGGTCTTCAGCACGCGGAAGACGTGGTTCTTGGTCATGCCGAGTTGTCGGGCGAGCTCGCTGGCGCCGAATTCGTGTGGCGGACGTTCAAAAGCGCACAGGACATCGAGGGCGTGATCGACCGCGGCGACGGTGTAGCCCCTATCTCCTGTAACGGTATGCACCATAGAACGGGGTTAGGCTAGACGACACGCGCGGCGGTCGGCAACTCTCCCTGTCGCGGCGCCTCGAGGGCTTCTCGAACCCTAGCCGCTCATCAGCTGGACGTAGGAAGCCGCCAGCTCGGACTTGATCTGATTGCCGCCATTGGTCTGCCAGTCCTTCACCAGCTGATCCCATTCGGCCAGGTTGCGCCGACCGGCGATGATGTCTTGAGCCGCACCGCCGATGCCCTCGAGCAAGATGGTGCCCTTGGTGGCAAAGGTCTGCGAAAACGAGCCAATCGAGGCGTCCTCGACGCCCATGGGCGCGAGCAATTTCTCGTAGCCCTGGTAGATCGCAGCCGCTTGTGGATCGGCCGGGGAGTACCACGTCGGTTGCGGCGCGGTCAGGCTGTACCACGCTGACTGAGCGTCGCCCACCTCGCGATGGCCCAGTTCGGACAGCA
>DASYKL010000810.1:0-2123 GCA_035995405.1 Chloroflexota bacterium | reverse complement strand
GAGTCGTCAGCGGTTCGTGCGTTTCGCCGACGATCAGACGCGGCGGACGACGCTGGCGCTCTTAGCCGAGTGCTTCACCGAGTTAGGCGGCGTGACGGCGGTCGTGCTGAGCGATCGGATGGCGTGCTTGAAGGCTGGGGTGGTGGCCAACGTCGTCGTGCCTCACCCAGAGTACGTGCGCTTCGCCACCTTCTATGGCTTCAAGCCTGATTTCTGTGAGGGTGCGGATCCGGAATCGAAAGGCATGGTTGAGAACCTGGCCGGCTACGTGCAGACGGACCTGCTGATTCCGGCGGAGTTAGACGGACCCTGGCCCGATCTGGCCTCGGCCAACGCCGCGGCACGTGCATGGTGTGCTGAGGTCAATGGCCGCCTACACAGCCAGATCTGTGCGGTGCCCGCCGAGCGGTTGCAGACCGAACGCGGCGTGCTGCGCCCGATGCCACTCCTGCGTCCGCCACTGCGCGACGGAGAGGTGCGCAAGGTCGATCGGCTGGGCATGGTGCGCTTTGGCTCCGGGCGCTACGCCGTGCCCGAGCATCTGGTGGGTGAGGACGTCGAGATCGTGGCGCATGAAGATCTGGTGGTCATCCGTCATGCCGGTGCTGAGGTCATCCGCCACACCCCAGTTGGGCCAGGTGAGGTCGCGCTTGGCTCCCTGGTTGACCCGACCCGCCAGCCAGCACGCGGGGTGCGTCCACGTACCGCTGCGGAGGTGGCGTTCCTGGGACTCGGCCCAGCTGCCGAGGCGTTCCTGCGTGCGGCCGCAGCGGCCGGGACGCTGCGGCTGGAACATGAGCTCCAGGAGATCGCCGAGCTCGAGGTGGTCTGGGGACGCACGGTGGTGATCCGTGCGCTCGAACGCGCCACCCGCTTCCGACGCTTCAAAGGGGCCGACGTGCGCGCCGTCCTCATGGCTGGCAGTGGCCTGCCTTCACCGGTGCGGGCTGGCTTACAACTCCAGTTCGAGTTGCCCGAAGTACCCACCCGGCCACTGAGTGCGTATGCCATGGCGGGCCTCCAATGAGCACCGCGGCACCGCCGTTGGCGCCCGATCTGGAGCTTGGACTGCGGCGCTTGAAGTTGGCCACCATCCGCGCCCAGGCACCGGAGGTGCTGCAGACGGCCAGGACCCAGCGCTGGGCGCCAGAGGAGGTGCTGCGCACGCTGGTCATCGCCGAGATCGCCGCCCGTGATCAGACCAACCAACGCCTGAGACTCAAGACCGCCAACTTGCCAGTGCTGAAAACCCTGGACGACTTCAACACGGTAGCGTCGACGATTCCGACGGCTACGTTCAATTACGTCGCTTCACTCGAGTGGGTGCGCGCCAGGGAGAACGTCCTCCTGGTCGGTCCCGCGGGCACGGGAAAGAGCCACATTTTGATTGGCGCCGGTTTGCGCGCCGTCGAGCAGGGCCTGCGTGTGCGCTACAGCAGCGCCGCCGACCTGGTCGAGCAGCTGTATCGCGGTCTGGCCGACAACACCGTGAGCCGCGTCATCGACGGGCTGCTCCGCAACGACGTGCTCCTGATCGACGAAGTTGGGTTTGCCCCGCTCGACGAGACGGGCACTCAGCTGCTCTTTCGACTGGTCGCGGCGGGTTACGAGCGGCGCAGCCTGGGTCTGGCGAGCCACTGGCCGTTCGAAGACTGGGGCACATTCTTGCCCGTCCCCAGCACCGCGGCCGCTCTGCTCGATCGCCTACTCCACCATGCCATCGTCGTGGTCACCTCCGGCGAATCATGGCGCCTGAAAGAGGCGCGCTCGCGCGCTCCACTGCGCACGCCGACGGGTACCGCCTCGCCGCCAACCACATCCCCGCCAAAGGAGGACCAGCCGACAACCTGATCAACCCCGGGATGGGGACTTTTCGTTGGCCACCGGTGGATATCACACCCGGCCATCAGCGGGCACCACCTCGGCCACCGGTGGGGACTCCCTCATGGCCATTGACAACAGGAGTACCTGGGCATCAGTCGTTACGGCGTCGCGAAGCTGGTCAAAGACGGCAAGATTCGACAGTTCACGATTGCCCCGCAGTACCGCGGTCAAAAGCGCACAGTCCGCATCCCTGTCATCGACGTGCTGACACTGCAATGAAGGCATCTCGCCTCGGGTGA
>DASYKL010000809.1:0-3276 GCA_035995405.1 Chloroflexota bacterium | reverse complement strand
CGGATCAGTAGATCACACCTGTCAATCATCGCCAACGCGTTCATTTGCGCGACCGCGAGGTTTGGCCCAGCGGTGCGGCTTGCAGCACGTTCAACGCATCACCATCGATTCACCGGACCCGTTGCCAACGCCAGCTCTGCTGAAAGAGGTCGTATGGCCGACCAAACCGACTGGAGCTATCCGCTCGAAAGCCCCCACTTCCGGGACACGACCGTTTTGCTTCGCTGGGTCGGGCGCTCATCAAGGCCATTGCGACTAACGGCTGGAGTTAGAACTGCCGGTACAGCCAGAGCACATGGCCGCGTTTGGCGATCAGGCTGACCCGGTGCTGCAGTCGCGAGGTGTGAAGACGGGCGTTCATGCGCGAGCAATCGAGGCATTTGATCCACGCCACGATCGAAGCGGGTAACGGCACCTGACCAATCGTTGTCGTTCTGCAGGTCTGCATCCCTAGCACCAAGGGTGGCCGGAAGGAAGTGCAACTTTTTATCGCGTATGTGCGGCCACCTTATCAGGAGGAAATCACTGGGGGTGTGTACACAGAGCTTCCACACTGGCCGGAGGGGCCTAGCGGACGCGGCTTGTCGCCTCGTGCTGAAGTCACTGGAGGACGCCGCTGGCAAGCAGCGCGCGCGCCTGACGCACGGAACCGGCCTTCGATCAGGCCGCGCGTCGGCGCACGGCAGGCACCGCGAAGCAGGCGAATGCAACGGGATGCGGCGGTCTTGGGAGTAGCGGCGCGAGCACATGCGTAAGCAGCGCCTCGACATCCTCCGCCAAATGGCGACATCAGTTTTGCGTATGCGGCGGCGTCGATGCAGTCCAGGCCCTCAACTCGTGATATGAACCGATCGGCCGAGGACGACAGCCATGCCATTGTCGACCGGGTGCGCCGGCGGCAGTTCGGGTCGACGAATTCGAATCCGTGCTGTGCCAGCGGCAGCGGCCGGACGAATGGCCACGCGGCCCCAACGGGTACGCTTCGAACAGACGTCGTGCGTGTAGCCGGGGAGCGTCAACTCGCCGGCACGTAAACCGCCATCAGTCGTCTCCGGCGGCCTGGAACACGTGCACGGAGTACTCGGCCTGCAACAGCCTGATCGCCCGGCGCCGCAAGGCCGTTGGAGCCCGGAGCCAATGACGACCGCGCGACCAGGCGTCAAGCGCGGGCGCCCTGCAGCCGCACGCGTGGGGCGAATACCTGGACGTCCACCCCTGACGCAAAATGCGCCAGCGGCGGTTCGCCAGGAACGCTGATTCCAGCGGCGCGCACGAGCTCGTCCGCGAGTGCCTCCACGTGCGCTCGCTGGAGCGGGTAAGGCCGATGCGCCACCTCAACGGTCCACAGCGTCCGCCCGCGTTGCTGGTGGAAGCGGTAGCGCTCGATCAGGAAGTGCTCCAGACTGCCAGTCGCGGCGATGCCCAGGTCGTCGCCGATCTGGTAGCGCACACGCGCCGTGGGCTGTTCGCCGGTGCGACGGCGCAACAGGTAGTCCACCTGGCGGTCGCTCACATCCTCGTGACCGGCGGCCCAGAAGTACGGCAGGCCGAGCGTCAACCGGGCACCGATCACGGCCATCAGGGAAGCCGCATCGAGCGAGAAAAAGAAGACACCAGGCTCGTCCCCATCGAGGCGAACGTAGGTGCGCACGTTCGTCTCCAGGAAGCGCAGTCCAACTTCTGGGGGCGTCCCCAGCGGACGTGCCGCCTCAACCGCAAATGGAATCAAGCCGACGAACGCTGTCCCATCGAACGTGTCAATCGACAGGCAGCCAGGTACAAGCGGTCGGAGGTCTGCAGCTGGCACCGGCCAGTGCAAGAAGAGCAATCGTCGCCAGTTCTGGTACCCAACGGGAGGGCGTCTCACCACAAATGCTTCCGCTCAATGGATTGGCCGCGTGGGCTTCGTGCAGTCTGCGTGCGCATCGGTCCTCAATTCAGACAAGGCGCGTTTGGCACCGCGGCCGAGGTGCGCCGCTCTAGTGGTTGCCGGTGCGCATGAGGTTGGGGCAATGGTACCGTCGCGCACGTTTCGGCACCCCCTGGCTGGCGCGCGGGCCTGGATCGCGGCCGCATGGCTCAGGTCGCGGTGAACGGCGCGCACGTTTACGTCGGGTGTGATGCAGTGACGGCTCACTGCCCACATAACCCGCGCCGGCGCCCAGGGTAGCTGTTAGGTTACTAGGATGCTAGCATTGGCTATGGGCGACGAGGAGTTCAAGCAGTTCAACGTCTACCTGCCGATCGGGCTGATCAAGCAGGTCAAGCACCACGCCATCGAGTCGGGCCTGTCCCTCTCGGCGTTGGTCGCTAACGCACTGCGCGCCTACCTCGATGACCCCGACGAGCAACGACACCAACCATCTGGAAAGGACACCTGACATGACGACCCAAGGGATCGAGGCCGTGTTCCTGGAGACTCACAACTGGGGCAAGGCAGCGAAGTTCTTCCAGGCACTGGGCTTCGAGCTGCAGTTCGCGACCGACCATGCCTCCGGCCAACTCCGAAATGGCGACGGTCCCTACGTCTTCGTTGCTGAGGTCCCCGAGGATCGAGAGCCGGGGGTGCAGATCGTGCTGAAGGTGGCGGATGCGGATGCGTTCCGTCCCGATCCTGCCGTCGAGGTGGTCAGCCCCTTCGAGGACACGCATTTCGGGACCAGGGAGATGACCGTGCGCGACCCCGACGGACGCATCTGGAGCCTCCAGGCCGCGGCCAGGAGCTAACCGCAAGGAAGAGCGGACAGTATGGCTGACGAACAGACCGCGGCTGCGGACGGCACCGCCGTACGGGTCGCCCGCTGGCGGGCAATGCACGTGCAGGTCGACCCGCCGCCCCATGTGCTCGAGGACGAGATTGGCTTAGAGCTGGCAGCCACCGACGATGGCTGGCGGCGCCGCCCGGACATGGACCCAGCCGGCACCAGCCGGTTCCGAGCGGCCATTGTCGCACGTGCTCGTTTCATCGAGGATCTGGTTGCCGAGCAGGCCACCCAGGGCGTCGCCCAGTACGTGATCCTGGGCGCCGGTCTGGATACCTTCGCCCAGCGCAGGCCGGAGATCGCCTCTCGTCTCCGAGTGTTCGAGGTCGATCAACCTGGTCCCCAGGCCTGGAAGCGCCAGCGCCCGATCGAGCTGGGCTTTGGCATCCCAGAGTGGCTGCGACTGGTGCCGGTCGATTTCGAGGCGGGCGGGGCGTGGTGGGCGCAGCTGGCCGCCGCGGGCCTCGATCCCGACCAGCCGGCGGTCGTCGCTTCCACCGGGGTCACCATGTAC
>DASYKL010000808.1:0-4316 GCA_035995405.1 Chloroflexota bacterium | reverse complement strand
GCCTTTCGCTCGTTTGACCGATCCTCACGCGCATCGCCTGACTGGCAGAAGTTTCGTCCTCAGCTCTGCGTGCTCGTGGCGCGGGCCGATGAAGCTAGTCGCTTCCGCCGCTGGCGATTCTGGCAGTCTGGCTGGAACGGCCGCGGACGCACCTGGAGTGAGAGTGAGCAGCGACCTACTAGCGCTGGCCCAGGTGTCTACAGCTTGGACTACTCATGTTCGGGGCAGCACTCGAACGGGACTCCCGCCAGAGCTAGAGCGCCAGATGGTGGAGCAGGTTGGCTCAGCCCACAGACCCTCCGCGCTGGTCACGTGTGTGGTCGCGGCGGACGGGAGTCGATCCGGCGTTCGCGCTGGCTCGCCTCAGCCCGGCGCGGCGGTGGTGGTCGGAGCGTTTGTCTTGCTCTCGCGGAGGCGGCACCGGTGTGTTCGGCCCAACTCGCGAGACACCGCGACACCCATGCCGACCTGACGCGATTGGGGCGAACATCCTGGCGATCCCCGATACGGTCTGGTCGCACGCGGCATTCGCCAACACCCACCAGCTGTCGTTCCCCTTACTGGGCGATCATCGGCCCCGTGGCAAGCTCGCCCGCGCATATGGCGTGTTCGACACCAGTCACCGGGCTGTCGAGCGCGCGCTGTTGGTGATCGATCGGTTCGGCACGATCGTGTGGAGCGCCGTGTCCAAATGCCTGAATGAAGTTGGTGAAGTTCGGTCCAAGCACCAGATTCCGATAGCCGCGCCTTCGAGGTAGTCGTGGTGCTCAACCAGAAGCGCTTCTCAACGAAGCGATGCGGACCGGATGGTGGGCACGCGCTTGTTAAAACACAACGGCCTGGCGTCCCACGTTAGTCGGGGTCTCAGCCGGGCCGTCGCGCAGTCTGTGCCGTTTTCTTTAAAAGCAAATTTCGGGCCAGCAGGACCTCGTTTGGGGTTCCGCGCGAGGTCTGAGACACGCGCGTGACAAATGGCGCAATGAGCCGGTCAGGCTGCGCGAGATAATGGCTGGACCAGGCGCAATTTGAGGGGCGAGGCCAGGCGTCGGGCGCGCAGGTCGGCCGTCAGGGTCGGGAGGTCTGCGCCGAGAACGGTCAGGGCAAAACGGCGATAAGCGCGCTGGCGCGCTGCGGTCATGGGTTGGCTAGCAGTCTGCATCGAAACGTCGCTGGCCAATTGGAGCGGAGTCAGGCTCGGCACGTCGTCGCCTGTTTGAAGCAATGTATGAGTCATGGTTCAGGCAGCCTGGTCTGAGACCAACGACGCTGCATTGACTCGGCCGCGCATGATCTGCGGCGCCGCGAACTGGCGGTCTGTGAAGGGGAAGGCCGCTTGCGTGGTGGGCCGCCGACCGAAGCGGCAGGGTTCGTCGAAGGCGTGTGCGTTAATGATGGCTCGGGCAGCTGGGTTGACGATGTTGGCGGCATCCATGCGAGTCGCTCCTCTGTGCTGCAGCTGCAGCGATGCTGCCAGTGTCGCTCTCTGGCCTGTACGCGTGGCAGACGCAGGAGTACCGCCGCCTCAAGGCGAAGGTACTGCTACCGCGCCGCAGGCTTACTTCGACGGCGAGCGCTCTTATGACGGGCGAGGGATGACTTCCACGAGTTCAGCCATCACTACCAGCCGTTGCGCGTAGCTGCGCTCCAGCGGGTTGAACGCTCCAGTACAGGTGTACAGCGTCAGTTGTGGATCGTTGCTGGTTGTCATCAGGAATGAGTCGTCGCCGTCGGCGAAGGCTAGAGCCGAGACCACTGCCCATCCCGTGCGGTACGCGGCGGTGTAGACGAAGACCGCATCCCCAGGTTCGAGTTCGTGCAGGCGGTAGAAGACGCGCCCGGCGCCGATCGTTAGCACGTGGCCGTTGAAGACGCTATTCCCTGGCTCGCCGGGGTGGACGGAATCGGCGTGGTGGCCCACGTCGAACCAGGGCACATCGTAATAGCCATTGATGACCCCGACGTCGACCGTGGCACTATCGACGCCGATGCGTGGAATGCGCATCCAGACGGCGGGCTCGTACGAAGCGGCCGGGTCCGAGTCGGCGGGGTCTGCTGCGGCGGCTACTCCGTCTGCGCCCGGGTCATCGAACGCACGCGCGAGCGGAGCGTCGAGCAGTGGAGCAGCGATTGCGATGGCCGCTGCTCCCGCCATGCCGCGCAACACGGTCCGGCGGCGTACAACGGGGCCGTCAGCAGGCGTCATGGCGGGGGCGCGTCCGGTGGCGGCGTGGCCACCACCACACGCGGGGTCCGTCCGACGAATTGCTCCGGCAACGTTTCGGTTGGCGGAGCAGTCGGCCGTTGAGCAAGGTGCAGCCACTCGCTCGCAGTGCTCCAGACAAGAGTCCCGAAACTCGACGCGAGTAACAGCGCCCCAACAATGATGAATCGACTTCCGGGACCGGACAACGGCGATCTACGACGATGCCGCGCGCCGACGGCGCAGCAGTCCTGCACCAAGGACCAGCATGCCGAGCACGATCAGCCCACCGACGACCAGCAGTGGATCAAACCCGCCAGCGCGGCCAGCGAAGCCCGATGGCGTGGTGGCGCGCGGCGTCGGGACGACGTCAACCGTCGTAATGGACGTCTGTGGAATCGCTGCCTGCGGCGCGAGCGCCGCAGCGGTAGCGGTGGCGGCTGCAATCGCGGTCGAGGTTGGGCCGACCCCGCCAGTCTGCGACTGAGACGCTACCAGCGCCAGCGCGGTGGCCGTTGCCGCGACGCCGGTGCTTTCTGCCGCTGGTCTTGGCGTTGCAGCGGCGGTGGCGGTCGCGGCGGTAACGGCCGTTGAGGTGGCGGCGATAACGGCCGTTGAGGTGGCGGCGATAACGGCCGTCTGCGTGGCCGCCGGGACCGCCGCGGGTGCAGACGTCGCAGGCAGGTTGGCGGTGGGGGCCGGTCGCGGTGTTGGATTCGATTGCGGTGCCGGGGCCGTGGTCGCGCTTGCGGTCGGCGTAACCGTTGCGACGCCGACCGCGCAGTTAGCCGTGCCGATGGTGTTGGTGTCCATCGTCACGGCCCCGTTCCGCGCCAGCGCCCGACCGGACACCCTGGCACCGGTGGTCAAGCTGATGCTCGTCAACGCCACGATAGTGCCCATAAAGTCGGTGGTCGTGCCGAGCGTCGCCGAGCTGCCGACCTGCCAGTAGACGTTGCACGGCGAACCGCCGTTGATCATCCGTACCGCCGAGTTGGTCGCGGTGGTGAGTGTGCTGCCAATCTGGAAAATGAATACAGCGTTCGGGTTGTTGGCCGCGTCGAGCGTGAGCGTACCGGTGAGCTGCGCCGAGCTGGAGTAGCAATACACTCCCGCGACTTTCGTCAACCCACCCAGGTCCTGACCCGTCAGGTTGTTGGGCGCAGGACACGCTTGACCCGCCAGGTTGTTGTAGGCGGTGGTGGTATCGGCCTGCGCTTGCCCGGCCAGAGCATCAGCGGCGTGGATCGAGCCACCGACCATGGTGCCTGGCGGGAACCCCGTGACCGCCGTGCCCGGGCTGACGCCCAGGTCGCCGTGGACAGTCGTCGGACCAGTGTTGGTCACGGTTTGCCCGCCAAGGACGGCAAAGCTCGACGCCGTGCCCAGCGTGGGTGCAGTTTGCTGCAGCGGACTTGCTTCGGAAACCACAAAGGAAGCGGCTAGCAGGATGGAGCTGATGGCCAATCCCAGAACTGCTGCCGGCCTGGAGCCATGACTCAATCGCGGGAACATAGTGTCCTCCCACGCACGTTGGCGCCGGTCAAGTGCGTGGTGGACGATGCTGCGCACCGAGGCTCAGTACCCTGCCCCTCCACCAACTCGCCCGCGTGTGCATGTGTTGCTGTGTTTTGAGCACGCTGCTGCTCAGAGATCAATTATGCCTCGGCAGGCTCGGCCCTGTGCAGCCCGTTGCCAGATCACGTGTTATGGATGCTGTCGCCGTTGCATCATTGTCCGCTACTACCGTAGCAATTCAGGCAGGACGGTGCATGAAGATACGTAATCTGTCGGTCGGCGGGCCTCTAAGCAAGGTGTTGACTTTGTGGAGGTCGCCGCAGCTGACGCCGATCGCGGGCGCGCGGAACCAGAAATGACCGAGGTTCTGCATGTGCTGGAATCGTTACTCGAGCGTCACGCGGAATGGACGATACGGAGTAGGAAACGAAGAGCCCCGACGCTTCCGGGCCGGGGCTCTCCTCGCGGTGATGTCAGAAGGCTTTGATCAGTCGTGCTTCCGACGCGCTCGGATGCGCATCATGAAATAACCGCCCAGGCCAGCCGCGCCACTCCCAAACAGCACCAGGCTGTCGAGTTCAGGTGTAGCACCGAGACC
>DASYKL010000807.1:0-8603 GCA_035995405.1 Chloroflexota bacterium | reverse complement strand
CAGGTCGTGGCGATTGGCCCCAGCCTGACGTTCCTGCTCAATGGCATGGTGATCGTCTCCGAGGTTGTCGAGGCGGACTATCAAGAGGGCTATCTCGGGTTTTACGTGCACCACGGGCAGCAATCGGCGCGGGCCGAGATGGCCGCGCATTGGATCCAGGTGCGCGGCGTCTTTCCCGAGAGCGCGGAGAGCCCCGCCGCGTAGGATAGGCAGCGTATGGGTCGAATCGACGATCGTTTGCGCGAGCTGGGCCTCAGCTTGCCTCAGCCACGCGCGCCGATGGCGAACTACGTGCCTGCCCGACGTGTGGGCAGCCTGGTCTACACCGCGGGTCAGGTATCCGGCACGATCGACAACGAGGTCAAAGGCAAACTCGGCGCCGAGCTGACCGTTGAAGCTGGGCGCGATGCCGCGCGCGTTTGCGCCCTGAACTGCCTGGCGGCGCTGCTCACGGTGATCGACTCGCTTGATTCCGTCAAGCAGTTGATCCGGGTGGGCGTGTTCGTCAACAGCGCGGCGGGGTTCAGCCAGCAGCCGGTGGTGGCTAACGGGGCGTCCGACCTGTTCGTCGAGGTGTTCGGTGATGCTGGACGCCATGCGCGCACGGCAGTCGGCGTGAACGAGCTGCCCGCTGGCTTCGCGGTCGAGGTAGAGCTGGTCGCCGAAGTAGGCTAACGAGCGTCTTTATTGCTTAAAATCACGTCAATAGAAGTCAAATCAGTTTGACGCTCGACCGTGGAATTCCTATCCTTCGGCCGAGATAGAAAGGACACAGCCGAACCATGCCGATGCTTGGTCCCTGGGAACTCATCGTCATACTGCTCATCGTGGTGGTCATTTTCGGCGCTGGTCGGCTATCCGAACTCGGCGGTGCCATGGGCAAGAGCATCAAGGAATTCCGCAAGGCCACAACCGACGACACGCATCCAGCGGTGACCACCCAAACGCCACCAGCCGCGGTCGCTGCGCCGCCACCTGTCGCGCCTGTAGCCGCAAGTGCGCCTACAGCCGTAGCTGTCGAGAACAAGTGCCCGTCGTGCGCCACGATCAACCCGTCTACGCAGGTCTTTTGCGGACAGTGCGGCACGCGCTTGAGCCGCGCCGCTTGAGCCAGACGATCTCAACCTATCGCTGAGCAACGCAGCGCGCTCATCTTCGCGGGTGGGCGGGCCACGCGTCTGGGCGGCCTGAACAAGGCTTTGCTGGATGTCGGCGGGCGGCCCATCGTCAGGCGCATCCTCGATGCCCTGGAGCCACTCGTCGACGAACGAGTCATTCTGACCAACGACGAGGCGTTGCTGGCCCAACCGAAGACCAGGTTGGTGTTCGACCCGACGCCCTTCGCTGGCGTCTTGACCGCACTGGCAAGCGGACTCGAGACCGCGCGAGGTGACCTGTGCCTGGCTGTGGCTTGCGACATGCCGTTCGTCTCACGGCTCCTGTTCGAGCGGCTCTTGCAGACGCAGCGCGAACGTGATGCCGACGTCGTGATCCCTCGCACTGCCGGCTTTCTGGAGCCGATGCACGCTGTCTACCGCCGCGAACGGGTCCTGGCAGCGATTCGGGCGGCGTTGGGCCGAGGCGAGCAGCGCATGGTTAGCTATTTCGGGGCAGTGCACGTCGAGGAGCTTGGCGAAGGGGCGTGGCAGGCTATCGATCCGGCAGGCCGAGCCTTCTTCAACGTGAATACGCCTGACGATCTGGCTGAGGCGCGACGACTGGCTCGGGAGCAGGAACAGCCCGAGTAGCTGGGCCCACTGCACCCGGGAGGGCCACGAAGAACGTGCTGCCACTGCCAGGCGTGCTCTCTAGCCAGATGCGACCGCCATGCTGCTCGACGATCCCGCGGGCGATATAGAGGCCCAGGCCCATACCCGCGAACCGCCGGTCATCCACGTTTCGGGCACGGTGAAAGCGATCGAACACCAGCGGCTGGTCGTCGACAGGGATGCCGATTCCAACATCCCGCACGCTGAGTCGCGGCTCGCCGTTCTCCGACCATACGCTGACGGTAACCGGACTGTCGTGCGCGCTGTATTTGAGCGCATTTTCGATCAGATTCATCAACACCTGTTCGAAACGCGTCGCGTCGAGCAAGGTCATGATTGGCGTGTCGTCACCTGCCTCGACCTTTACCCGCCGCCAGTCGGGCTCGCGATCGACCGCGGTCTGCACGACCTCGACCAGGTCCAGCGGATGGCGCTCACCCAACAGTCCGCCTTGCTCGAGTCGCGTGACGTCGAGCAACTCGAGCACCAGATCTCGCAAACGCAAACTCTGCTGCAGCAGACGATCGAGACCGGCGCGGTCGACGGGCGCCTGCGGGTCGCGGATAGCCCGCCGCTGCAGCACCTGCGCCTGCGTGATCAAGCCTGTGAGCGGCGTCTTCAAATCGTGCGCCGCGGATGACAGGAAGTCTTCCTTGAGCAGGGTGGCCTCCTCGCGGGCGCGGACACTGGCCGCCTCGTCGATCAAGGCACGGCTTTCGAAGATCACGGCGGCGTTGTCGGCCAGCAGCTGAATCAGCTCCAGGTCTGTGTCGGCAAAGACCGGAGCGCGCGGAGCGTAGACGACGAGCACTCCCAGGCGCTGGTCCCCAGCCGTGATGGGTGCGGCCAGCACGGCACGGGCGCCAAATTCCTCGAAGGCGGCCGCATTGGCTGGGTCGGCGCGAACCGCATCGGTGACCAGGCTGGCGCGCTGCTCGATGAAGGCCCGACCGGAGACTGGACGCTCCGTAGGATCAAACCCGAACAGGCTGTCTTCGTCCGCGTCGTCAGAAACCGACGAGCTATCGCGCGGCGACTGCAGATACATCTGCAGCCTGCCTGAATCGTTATCCCAGAGCGCAATATTGGCGGCGTGTGCGCCTAGCGCATCGGCTGCGCCGCGCTCCAAGGCGTGGACCATGCCGCGTGTGCTTGGCAATCGCGGCATACTGGCCGCCAGAGCCAGGAAGCTGCGCAGCTCCGGCTCCTGCCAGGCCCGCCGCAGCCAGTTCGGTGGCGCAAACGCGACGAAATAGCACAACCCCGACACCAGGCCTAAGGCCGCACCCAGCTGTTGTAAGGCGTCTGCCAAAGCAGGCAGAGCCAGTTGCGCGCCCGCGTTGGTCAAGGTCAGAACCAGGGCGAGCGATCCCACCGCCGCGGCCTGCATGCGACGCCGCGTGACACCTCGCGTGCGCTGAGCTTGACGAGCGAAGGCTAGCGTGTCGTAAGCGATCACCAGGACCAGGTAGCCGACCATGAGCAATGACAGCGCTGGCGGCAACGGTGACGGCAACACGACGATGGCAATGAGTGAGCTAGCCAGCCCAAGCTCGATGGCCCGCACCAACCACGTCGGTACCGAGCTGAAGTCGCGCACCAGGCGCAGGAGCAGGTAGCCGAGGGCCATTGCCGCGGCCGTCACCAGGTCGTCGAACAGCCAGCCAGGTTGGGCGATGTGCAGCCGCTGACCAAGCGTCGTCAGCACGATGACGACAGCCACCGCGCCAAAGAAGAGCGTCGTGTCGATGTGCGCCGGCGTCGGACGCCGCACCGTCCGGGCCAGGACGGTAACGAACACGACCAGGTACAGCAGCCAGCTGAGGTATTGCAGCTGGTCGAGTCCGCTCACGACCTCTGTCCTTTACACCTACACCGGTAATCGAGTGTACGACGGTCGGAAGTGGTCACCGTCCGACCGCCGTACACGCGGCGCTGAGCTGAAAAGAGGACCTAGGCTGAATCCGCCGCGGCGACGGGCGCCTGCGATTCGGCTTCGCCTGTCCCGGCGGCGGGTGTTTCGGCAGCCTCGGCAGCGGGTGCTTCCGCACCAGGCTCGACTGCCTCGGTCTCCTTGGGCGCCTCGACCATGGCCAGGACGTCGTCAGGTGCGTCGACCACTTTGTAGGTCGCCGATTCAGGCAGGTCTTTGACGTGAATCGCGCTGCCGAGCTCAGCCAGCGTGCTGAGATCGACCTCGATCACGTCCGGCAGATCGGAAGCGCGAGCAGTGACGCGCACCTCGGTCCGCGGATGGGTCAGGATGCCGTTGAAGCGGGACACCGCGCTGGAGTCGCCAACAAAGCGGATGGGCACGGTGCTGGTGACGGATTCGGACATCGAAACGGCCTGGAATTCGACGTGCAGGATCTGGCCTGAACGTGGGTCGCGCTGAATGTCTTTGAGCAGCGCGGTCTCAGCGGCGGTGCCACCACTGACCGCGATGCTGACCAGACCGGTGCGGCCGCCGTGAGCAAGCAGCACCTCGAGCGCTCTGGCTGGGGCCTGGATTGGTCGCGGATCACCGTGGCCATAAATGTTGGCTGGCACGATACCCTGTCGACGCAACCGACGGACGTGCTTGCCAAACACTTCGCGCGGATCGGCGCTCAGCTCGAGCTTTTTGGAGGTCGTAGGCATAAGTTCGCCTGAGTATACGGTTGGCGCAGCGCTACAGACCGCCCAGTCGAGCGCCGAGGATCACGCTGCAGGCGCCGAAGCTGGCGATCAGGACATTCAGGTCGCCGATCTTGATCGGTTCGGGGGCGTGGATGGCGGCGCCGACGACCTGGCCAAGTGCGGCGGCAAAGATGCCGAGCACGGCGTACCAGGCCAGGCGCGACCAGTGCTTGCCGAACAGGGTGAAGCAGGCGGCGGCGCAGATGACGCCGATGAGGCCGGCCAGGACGAGCCACGGCGGGAGGGAGGCCAGGCTCGGCGGGAGCATGTCTGCTGAGCCTACGACGGTATTGCCGGGACGTCAATGCGGCGTCTAACTGGCAGGCCGTGTGGCAGACCGCGCGTGGCCTGGCCTGGATGGTCGCTACCATTGACTGCGCGTCAATGCATCTGACGCTCAAAAGGACTATCATTGACTCATAGTCAATGGCAAAGAGCAGTGCAGTCGAGGATCTTGACAGCGAGGCAATTGCCCTCGCCTTCGGTGCGGCCGTCCATTCCTTGCGCACCACGGCTGGCCTGTCGCTCAACGAGCTTGCCCGTCGCGCCGGTGTCGACCCGGCTTACATCCATCGCATCGAAGGCCGCACGGCGACCAAGCGACCGCCGCTGCCCAGACGTGCCGTCGTCGCCTCGATCGCCCACGCCCTCGGCTCCGATGCCCGCCAGACCGATCAGCTTTTGGCACTGGCGGGACATGCCCCCGTGGCGCTGCTCGAGCTGGGCGGCTGGGATCAGACGCTGGCGAGCGTCGCCGAGCTGCTGTCTGACCCGCGGCTCGAATACGCAGCCAAAGTCGAGTTTCGAGAGGTGGTGCGGCTGCTGGCGCGCCGCTGGGGACGGTCGGTCGGGCCCGCTGAGGCGAGCCAAAGCTAGAATAACCCTGGCCCGATGCTAGAGCGCTTCGAGCGGCTCATGGAGGGTGCGGTCGAGGGCAGCCTGCGCCGTGTCTTTCCCACTGCCCTGCAGCCGGTCCAACTGGCCAAGGCCGCGGCACGCGCGATGGAAGAAGCGCAGGTGATCGGGTTGTATGGCGCCGAAGTGCCGAACAGCTATCGCGTTCGCCTGGCACCGTCTGACCTGGAGCGGTTCGGGGCGTATCAGACAACGCTCGGTCGCGAACTGGCGCATTACTTGACCGACTACGCGGCCGATCGCGGACTGCGACCGTTAGGCGAGCCACGGGTGGAGCTGCAGGCCGATCCGACGCTGCGCGTCGGTACGGTGCGCGCGGAGGCGCGGTTCGTTGATCTTGCGCCCGAGCGCAAAGATGAAGTCGACGCGGCGGTCGAGGGGACTCGGCGCTTGCGGCTCGGGCAGGTAGCCAGTGCCCAACCGTCGGCCGCGGCCGTCGGGCGGGTGGACCAGCTGTGGCTCGGCGATCGCCTGGGACTACGAGTCAGCCTTGATGCCCAGGTCAGCCTGCTGCGGCTCGGTCGGGCGTCGGACAATGATGTGCCGATTGCCAATCAGCGCGTGTCGCGCTACCACGCCCAGCTGCGGTGGGTCGAGTCCACCTGGTTGATCTACGACCTGGATAGCACCAACGGCACATTCGTCGACGAGCAGCGCGTTTTTCCCTCCCAGCCGCATGTGCTCGGACCTGGCGCCGTGGTCCGCCTGGGCGACCACGAGATGCAGATTTTCGACGGCTCGGTGGACTGACCGCCGTGGATTTGCTCGACCTGGTGATCGCCGCGCTACGACTGCTGCTCGTAGCCGTGCTGTATGGATTCCTCATTGTCGTCGTCCGCGTGGCTGCACGCGGGCTGCAGGTACGACCGCCTGGTACCGACAGGGGCGCTCAGCGTGCAGCGCTGGCTACCACGGCCCCGGTGACGGGGTTGCGGTTGGTGGTGGTTGCGCCTGGTGGCGCCGCGCTGAGGGTCGGGCAGGTGGTCGAAGTCGGTGATGGGGTGGTGCTCGGGCGGGCTGAGCGGGCGGGCCTGGTGTTGGCAGACGCAACGGTCTCGTCGGAGCATGCGCGGGTGCAACGGGGCGGGCAGGGTTGGTTGGTTGCCGACCTCGGGAGTACGAATGGCACGCGGCTCAACGACACACCGCTGCCGCAACACGGCGAGACGCCCCTGGCGTCTGGTGATGTGCTCAGCCTGGGCAACGTGAAGCTGCGGGTCGCCCGCTAAGACTCGCTTAGCAACGCCTGGCAGACGGCTACCCCATACTGGAAACACTGAAAAAGGACGGCCAGCGATGCAGGATGCAAATTTCGAACAGGGGACGATGCAGGTCATCATGGATCAGCTCGAGGAGCTGATCGTGACGATCATCGAGGAGATTCGCGAGCGACCAGGTGTGGCGGCGGCGATTCTCGCCGCGGTGGTTGGGGCGGTCGTCGGGTCGATGGTCGCCGCTGGCTTCGGGCGACGGCACGCCTCGCCGCCCGAAAAGGTAGCGCGCAAAGCGCGAGGTATGGCCGAGGCAGGCGACCTGGCGGGGCTGGCGGTGAAGCTCATGCAGAATCCGATCGTCCGCGGGTACGTGACCAACGCCATTCAGAGCCAGTTCAAGAAACGCTTTTCGAGGTAGCCAGCACCCCGAAAATCACTAGAACAGATGTCCGGGGGCTGGTACACTGGCCGCACGGCTCGTGGTTACGCAAGTTCGACCGGACACGCTCCCTGAGACGCGGCTCGCGGGCCTGGCTCTCGTCAGCTCGGCTTCGGGGCAGTACGTCGCCCTGGCCTTTGATGGCGACCGGGTGGTGGAGCGTCTGAGCGGGCACGTTGATTCCGTGGTCGACGCGGTAAAGCTCGCCGAGTTGGCCGACGGGCGGCCGATCATCAGCGACTCGCCACGGCGTGCTCTGGATGCCCTGGTGCGCGCCGGCGTGCGGTCGCCCATCGTCTGGGATCTGCTCGAGCTCGCCGCCCTGCTCGCGCCGGCGTGTCCCAACGATTCGTTGGAGCGCGCCACGACGTTCTTCGGCATCGTTCTGGACGGTTCAGGTCTGGCATGCCAGGCCGAGCGCGTGCTGATGCTCTTCCAGTTGCTGGTGGCCATGCTCGACGGTCTGGATACCCAGACGCTGCTCCATGTCACGCGCCTGGCTAACGGCCTCGATTGGCCCCTCCGCCTCGTGTTCAACGAAGCCCAGCGCCGTCGCGCTCTGTCGGCGCTCGAAACGGGGGCACTCGCCGCGGGTTCACCAATAGGCGCCTGGGTGACCCAGGGCACCGCCCCTCGGCGCCGCCAGGCGAGCGTGCCGGACGCCGATCCACCGCCGCTGGATGCGGAGGACATTGCCCGTCGTCTGGCGCCCGAAGCCAGCATTGCCCACACGCTCCCGGGCTACGAAGCGAGACACGAGCAAGTCCACATGGCGCAGCTGGTCGGCGAAACCCTGAGCACAGGTGGCCAACTCTTGATCGAAGCGGGCACAGGCACAGGCAAGAGCCTGGCCTACCTGCTGCCAGCCGCCCTACGAGCCGTGCGGGCCAATCGGCGCGTTGTCGTCTCCACCGCCACGACCACCTTGCAGGACCAGCTCTTCGAACAAGACCTGCCGCTGGTACGGGCCGGCCTGGCGGGCGAGCCGCCGCTGCGGGCGACCGTCCTCAAAGGTCGCACGAACTATCTCTGCCTGCGGCGCTGGCAGCTGCTGCTGCACGCGGGAGATCTGACCCCGGCTGACCGCATGTTGCTGATCAAGACGTTGTTCTGGCTGCCGCGGACGACCACCGGTGATCGCGCCGAGCTCCATCTGTCGCCGGGCGAAGACGAGGCGTGGCAGCGCGTGTGCGCCGTGGCGGAAGCCTGTACGCCGCTGCGCTGCACGTTCCATCGCATCGGCGTGTGCTTTCTGGCACGCGCCAGGCGGGCCGCCGAAGAGAGCCATATCGTCATTGCCAACCACGCCTTGCTGCTGTCTGACCTGGCCAGCCGCAGCCGGGTGCTGCCCGACTACGATGCGCTGATCGTCGACGAAGCGCACCATCTCGAAGATGAGGCCACCCAGCAGCTCGGCTGGCGGCTCGGCGAACGCGAGCTGCTGAGCCGGCTGGAGCGTGTGTGGAGTCCTGGCGGCGGCGGCTCTGGCGCTGTCCCCGAGGCGGTTGGCCTGATCGGTACGGCCAACGGCCTGCGCGTACCTGCAGAGCTGCAGCCCATACTGCAGCAGGGCGAACGAGCCGTGCT
>DASYKL010000806.1:0-2499 GCA_035995405.1 Chloroflexota bacterium | reverse complement strand
CGCGCTGCGATCCGGCGTGTGGGTGATCTGGTCGAAGCTCACGTGCGCCCGCCAGAGCACGAGCATGCCGACGATCACCACGGGTAAGAACAAGGTGACGTGGACGACGACGTCGTAGGCGAGAGCCTGGCTGGTGGCGATAGCGGCGGTGTCTTGCAGGACTTTGATGAGCGCACCGTCGAACGTGCCGGCGTAACCCGGCGAAGACGGCAGGAGCGTGGCGAAGTTGGACGCCGAGCCGACGAGCAGCGCCAGCGGGTAACTGGCCGGCAAGCCGAAGCTGATCAGCAGGACGAAGAACAGCCCGAGCTCGAAGCACCACGCGAGCAGCGACAGCCCGACGAGCCGCACCAAACGAACGGGATCGTGAACGAGCGAAAGCGAGCGGGCGAGCGTGGCGGCAACCCGTATGAGGACATGACCGAGTCGGGCGGGTAAGAAGCGGGCGAAGAAAGAGGCGACCGCGGTGACCGCCGAAGCGCGCCAGGCGGCCAGCGCCAGCAGGCCGAGACAGGCTAGCGAGATCGCAGCCGCCAGGAAGCCGATCAGCAGCAGGTAGCCCGGTGCTGGGATCAAAGCCAGCGACACCAGCAACAGCACTGCCAGCGACAGGCCATCGAGAACGCGCTCGACCAGCAGGCTAGCGACCGTCGCACCGTACGGGATGCGGCACCAGCGGGCGAGGAGGTAGGCGCGCGCGACCTCGCCCATGCGCAACGGCAGCAGGTTGTTGACCGTGAAGCCGACCACCAGCGCGCGAAACAAGGTCGTGGTGCGTACGACGTGCTCGGGCAGCAACAGGCCCCAGCGCGCGCTGCGCAGCCAGACGCCGGCGAAGTACAGCGCGATGGCCGGCGGAATCAGGCGCCAATCGGCTTTGCCGAGTGCGGCGGGCAGTTGGCTGACTTCATCGCCAAGACTGCGAACGACCAGGATCAGCAGCGCGGCGCTGATGACGAACGGGATGAGAAAGCGGAGTGTTTTGCCACTCACGCGGCTGTCACGAGGTCTGCTCGACCAGCGCGGGCCGCAAGTCCTGGGGGGAGAGGTGTTCGCGAGCAAAGAAGACCAGGCCCAGCCCGGTCACGAGGACGTACTGGACCGCGTGCGACACGACCACCAGTGCCAACGCCGCCTGGGGGTTGGCGCCGACGACGCCGAGGGCGGCAGTTCCGAAAAACTCCTGGGTGCCGACATAGCCGGGGCCTGAAGGCACCATGATGCCGAGGTTGATCGTCACCAGGGTCAGGCCGAGCGCTGACAGCTCGAGGTTGCCGGGCAGATTCAGATCGAGGCCGCGGCTCAGGAACAGGTACGAGCCGCCTTCCAGCAGCCACACGCCCAGCGACAGAGCGGCAGCCAGCGCCAGGACGCGGCCGCGACGCAATGGGGCGAGGCCGTCGACGAACGCATCGAAGCGCTCCTCGACGGCGGCAGCGGCAGCGCGGGGCAGCGGTTTCAGCGCCAGACGAATCGGTTTGGCGACCACTGTCGGCCACCATAAAAGAATGGCTACGGCGACGGTGGCCCCGAGAAAGACGGCCGCGGCCAGCAATTCGACCTGACGTCCCCAGCCCGGCAGTTGGATGGTCACGGACACGAGGGCGAGCAGGGCGATGAGCGTCAGCCCATCGAAGACACGCTCGACCACGACCGAGGCGAGCGTGAAGGTCTTGCGGACGTGGCGTTTGCGGCCAAGCAGGTAGGCCCGCCAGAACTCGCCGAGCCGGCCGGGCAGCAGGTTGTTCGTCGCGAAACCCATGATCAACACCGGGAACAAGACGCTGAGCGGTGCCTGCGCGGCGCCGCTGAGGATCGTCCGCCAACGCACGGTGCGCAGGACGTAGCCGAGCAGCGTGCAGACAGCCGATGGGACCAGCCAGACGTAATTGACGCGCTTCAGCTCATCGACGAAGCCCGCCAGGTCGACCCGCTGCAAAGCCAGAACAAGAAACAGCACGGTCAATACGAGGCCAATGAGTGGCCTCAACCCGGCGAGGCGGGCTTTCACGGGGTGGGGAAGGCGTCGACGACGTTGCCGCGCGCATCGGCTACCAGCACGCGACCGTCGGCGGTGACGGCGACGCCTACGGGTGCGCCATTACCCGGCAGTGGCATGTCCTTGAGCTGCTGACCATCAGCGCCGTAGACCACCAGACGATTCTGCTCGGGGAAGCTGGCGATGACACGGCCCTGGGCACTAACCGCCAGATAGGGCTTGTTACTGACGTTCTGGCTCTCCCAGCCGGTCACGGGGATCTGAGCCAGCGGCGCGCCGTCGGGGCTCAACTTCTGGATGCGCGCGTTCCACGTGTCGGCGATCCAGACGTTGCCGTCGCCGTCGAGCGCGACACCGACCTGTTCTTTGAACTGACCCGGTGCATTGCCCTCGCCGCCGAACATGCGCTTGAAGCTGCCGTCGAGGCCGAACACCTGGACCCGCTTGTTGCCGGTGTCGGTGACGTAAACCTCGCTGGTCGCGCTGACGGCGATCGAGCG
>DASYKL010000805.1:0-4460 GCA_035995405.1 Chloroflexota bacterium | reverse complement strand
ATCGGCCATGAACAAGGCCCCGACGCTGTCGGCGATCTCCCCAAAGCGCTGCCAATCGATGATGCGTGAGTAAGCAGACGCGCCCGCCACGATCATCTTTGGCTGGTGCTGCTTGGCCAGCGCGGCGACGTTGTCGTAGTCGATCAGCTCGGTTTCCAGATCGACGCCGTAATGGACGAAGTTGAACAGCTTGCCCGAGAAGCTCACCGGGCTGCCGTGAGTCAGATGCCCACCCTGGCTCAGCTCCATCCCTAAGACGGTGTCGCCGGGCTCGAGGAGAGCGAAGTACACGGCCATGTTGGCGGGGCTGCCGGAATAGGGCTGGACGTTGGCGTGCTCGGCGCCGAAAAGCTCTTTGGCGCGGTCGATGGCCAGTTGTTCGATGTCGTCGACGAGCGCTACCCCCTGGTAGTAGCGGGCGCGGGGATAGCCTTCGGCGTACTTGACGTTCAAGTGCGAGGACAGGCACTCGAGCACGGCTGGCGAGGCGTAATTCTCGCTGGCGATGAAGTTCAGCGTTTGGGTATGGCGCTGAAGGTCGCGTTCGATGAGCGACCAGACATCCGGGTCGGAAGCGTGCAGTGCTGCCCTGCCGAAGTCAGTCGACCGCGTGGCGATGGACATGCCGGCACAGTGTACTTCGTAGAATAGGGGTCTGATGAACAAACGAAAAAAAGTCGCAATCCATAAACACCGCGTCAAAGCCAAGAAAGCCGAAGAGAAGCAGCGCACCGGCATCATCGCCCGCCGCGGCTAAATCTCACTCTCACCCCGGAGGCGGCACTACGCCAGCAGGCTGTAGCCGCCGTCTACCGTTATGGTCTGGCCGCGGATCATGCTCGCGGCTTCGCTGCACAGGAACGCGACGACGCCAGCCAGGTCTTCTGGCTCGACCATGCGACCCGCGGGTGTCTTTTTCGTCATCTGGGATATGACCGCGGTACCCCACGGGAAACTCTTGAGGGCATCGGTTTCGACCAGGCCGCCTGACACGGCGTTTACGCGCACACCGTGCGGAGCGAACTCGACCGAGAGATACCGTGTGACAGCTTCGAGGGCAGCTTTCGACACGCCCACCAGAAAATAGTCGCTCATCACGCGTTGGGCGCCCAGGCTGGAGATGCTGACAATCGCCCCGCCCCCGCGAGTCTGCATCAGCGGCAACGCCGCTTTCGCACATAGCCACGCCCCGCGGGCGTTGACATTGAGCGTCCAATCCCAGTGGTGGGCCGTTAACTCGGTCGCCGGCTTGTTGACCCCCGACGCCGAGTTGTTGATCAAAAAGTCCAGATAGCCAAAGCGGTCTCGAACCACTCCAAACAGGCGCTCGACATGGCTCTCGTCCGCGACGTTGCCGCGTAGCGCTTCTGCCTGCACGCCGAGCGCCCGTGCTTCACGGGCCGTTTCTTCAGCCGCGTCCGGGTGACGAACGTAATTGACCAGCACGTCCGCCCCGCGGCGCGCCAGCTCGAGGGCGATGGCGCGGCCAATTCCGCGACCACCACCCGTAATCAGTGCGAGCTTGCCCTGAAATGCTCCCGAGCCCGAGCTCACTTCTCCAATGTGGCGGTGACGCTCAGCTCGACGTTGCCTTTCAGCGCCTGCGAGATCGGGCAGCCATCTTTGGCTGCCTCGGCCGCCTGCTGAAATGCAGCCTGGTCACTGTTGGGCACTTTGCCGCGAACTTCGAGCACACTCGAAACGACTTTGAAGCCGCCATCAACCCGATCGAAGGTCACCGTCGCACTCACAAGCAGTGACTCCGCCGGCGTGCCGGCTCGCCCCAGGCCGCCAGACAGTGCCATCGCGTAACAGCTCGCATGTGAGGCCGCGAGCAGCTCTTCAGGACTGGTCACGCCGTTGGCGTCAGCCTCGGACCGTCGCGGCCAGCTGACTTCGAGATCCTTGAACGCGCCGCTCGTGGCCGCGCTGACCTTGCCTTTGCCGGTCGGCAGATCGCCGCTCCAGCTCACCTCTGCTCGTCGAACCGCCGCCATCAGCGATCCTCCCTGTAACTGGTTGTCGCCTCGATCTTAGCGGCTACCATCGTCAGCGCCGTGGAACTGCAAGAAGTCACACTGGATTCGCTACAAGCACAGATGTCGAGCGGCGCGCTCACTGCTCGCCAATTGACCGAGGCGTACCTGCAGCGCATCGAAACCGTCGACCGTGCTGGCCCGACGCTGCGCAGCATCCTCGAGACCAACCCCGACGCTCTCCACATCGCCGATGCGCTCGATCGCGAGCGAGCGGCGGGCCAGGTGCGCGGCCCGCTGCACGGGATCCCTGTCGTCCTTAAAGACAACATCGACACAGCCGACCGGATGCACACAACGGCCGGCTCGCTGGCGTTGCTCGACGCTGGCGTCAGCGCTGATGCGCCAGTCGCGCGCAAGCTGCGCGAAGCAGGGGCAATCCTGCTGGCCAAGTCGAACATGAGTGAGTGGGCCAACTTTCGGTCGACGCGGTCGTCAAGCGGATGGAGCGGTCGAGGACGTCAAACGCGCAACCCCTTTGTCGTCGATCGTAGTCCAGGTGGTTCGAGCTCAGGCTCCGGCGTCGCCGTCTCAGCCAACCTGTGTCTGGCGGCGCTCGGCACCGAAACGGACGGCTCGATCATGAGCCCATCGTCGGGCAATGGCATTGTCGGCATTAAGCCAACGGTCGGTCTGACGAGTCGCCAGGGCGTGGTGCCAATCTCGCATACCCAGGACACCGTCGGCACACACGCGCGCACGGTGTCCGATGCGGCAGCCGTGTTGTCGGCTATCGCCGAGTCGGGTACCGACTATCGCCAGCTGCTTGACCCGGGGGCACTGCGAGGCGTGCGCATCGGCGTGGCGCGAAAATTTCACACTGGCTATAGCGAACACACTGATGGCGTCTTCGAGCACGCGCTCGATGTGTTGCGCCAGTGCGGCGCCGAGGTCATCGACGATGTCGAATTGCCAGGCGAAGCCGCGCTGCGGGACAAGTTCGAAGACCACGATTGCAGTGCCGAACGGCTCGTCCTGGAGTTCGAATTGCAAGCCGACCTGGCCGCGTATCTCGCAACGCGAACGAACACGTCGCTGCGGACGTTGGCCGATCTCATCCGCTTCAACGAAGAGCACGCCGCCGACGAGATGCCGTATTTCCGGCAGGAGCTGTTCGATCGTTCGGCGGCACATGGCCCGCTGACCGATCCGCTCTATCGTCGTGCCCTGGAACACAATGCAGCGTTCAGCCGACGGTTTGCCAGTCTGTTCGAAGAGCAGTCATTCGCGGCGCTGGTTGCACCCACAAATGCCCCCTCGTGGGCGATCGATTTCGTGGATGGCGACCGCCTTCTGGGTGGCAGCGCTCAGCCCGCCGCGGTTGCTGGTTTCCCGCTGGTCACCGTCCCGGCTGGCTTTGCATTCGACAGGCTGCCGCTGGGCCTGACCTTCATGGGCCCAGCCTTGAGTGAGCCGACGCTGATCAACCTGGCTTACGCCTTCGAGCAGGCACACCCCGTCAGGCGCGCTCCGTGTTACATGCCGACGATGCTCGATTTGGCATGATCGTAAGAGGCGGGCTCTCACCGGCAGCCAGACACAGTGCCAGACCGGATTCTGTACTTCACCGACGGGGCGGCGTTCGGCGGCGCTGAGGAGGTTCTCCTCTCGCTGCTGGGCGGACTTGATCGCAGCAGATGGGAACCTCGGCTCGTGCATCATCGCGAGCCTGCGATGGCTCCTCTCGTGGACGAAGCACAGCGCCTGAACGTGCAACGCCACGAAGTGCCGCGGACATACGGCGCGCAGAGCGGCTCGCGCTGGCGCCACCTGGCGGATCTCGTGCGCTACATTCGCACGGAACAGCCGACCGTCTTCCATGCCCACCTCACCTGGCCGCTCGCCTGCAAATACGGCCTCTTAGCCGCCATCCTGGCCCGCGTGCCAGTGATTGTGGCCACCTCGCATTGCTACGTCGACGTCGGTTGGCGAGACGGGGTACTTCTGCAACGGGCAATCGCTACCAGGGTGCATCGTTTTATTGGCGTCTCAGCTAGTGTTGGTGATGGCCTGAGCCGGACGCTGCGAATACCAAACCGGAAAATGCGCGTTGTGCACAACGGCATTGCCGTAGAGCGTTTCAAGTCTGCCAGCGCGAGTGGTCTTCGTAAGACATTGACTCACGATACAGAGCGGCCCGTCATTCTGTGCGTAGCCCGCCTGGACTCGGGCAAGGGCCACCGTTTCCTGTTGCGGGCGGCGGTGCACGTACCGGATGCGATGTTTGTTTTCGCCGGCGCAGGCCCGCAGCTGAATGTCCTCCAGACCGAGGCGCGCAGCTTGGGGCTGGAGGATCGAACGCTATTCCTCGGTCATCGATCGGATGTCCCCGAGTTATTGGCGAGCTGCGACATCTTCGTGCTGCCGTCGCTGAATGAAGGACTCCCGTTATCTGTCTTGGAGGCGATGGCAGCTAGCCGCCCG
>DASYKL010000804.1:0-3471 GCA_035995405.1 Chloroflexota bacterium | reverse complement strand
GCGGTTGGGGACTTCGATATGGACCGGGTCGCCAGGCGTCCAGACCACCGACACCAGCGCGGTCACGACGAGCAGACCAACCAGCACTCCGCCGACGATGAGTGTTAGGGGGAGGCGGCGTTTCATGCCGTGTTCCTGATGCGCGGGTCGAGCAGGCGATAGCTCAGATCGACCAGGAAGTTAACGACCAGGACGACGGCAGTCAGGAGCATGACCAGATCCTGGACGACGATCAGGTCGCGGTTGCCGACCGATTGGAAGAGCAGGCGGCCCAGACCCGGCAACACGAAGACGTTTTCGACGACGATGGCGCCGACCAGGAGCCCCGTGAGCTGAATGCCGAGAATGGTGACGACGGGGATGGCGGCGTAGCGAAAGCCATGCCTGCTGAGCGCTTGCCAGCGGGTCAGGCCTTTGGCGCGCGCGGTTCTCAGAAAATCTTCGCGCTGAACGTCGACGATGGCCGAGCGGATGTAGCGGGTCAGGACGGCGGCCTGGACCAGACCGAGGGCCAGCGCTGGCAGGACCAGCGAGCGCACCGCGTTCACCGGATTTTCGGACCAATCGACGAAGCCGCCGGCGGGCAACCACTTGAGCTGCAAGGCGAACACGGTCACCAGCAACAAGCCGGCCCAGAAAGCAGGCACCGCGATACCTAATAGGCTGATGGCGGAGATGATGGCGCCGCTGATATTGCGATATCGCACGCCTGCCAGTACCCCCAGCGGCAGGGCAACGGCGACGGACAACGTTGCGGAGAGGACGGCGAGTGGCCCGCTGACGGCTAACTTCTGAACGATCAAAGGCCCGACTTCGGCGTGCGAGAGCAAAGAAGTCCCAAAGTCGCTGCGGAGCATGCCGCTGACCCACTGCCAGTAGCGCAGCCAACCAGGCTGATCCAGCCCAAGCTGGTGCTGCAACGCCGCGACTGCCTCAGGCGTCGCCGAGGTGCCCAACATAATGGCCGCGACGTCGCCAGGCAGGACGTTGACGACGATGAAGACGAGCGCCGAAGCGACAGCCAAGCTGACGAGCAGCCAGCCCAGCCGCACCACTACCTGAACAGCCACGAGAGGTCAGGCGAAGTATGCGTCTCCCAGGTACAGCGACGGTGAAATGCCCTGTACCTGATACCCCATCAGGCCTTTCTTCAACACGCCCAGGTTATTCGGGGCGGCCACCCACAGATTCGCGGCGTCGTCTGCCAATTGTTGTTGGATCTGCTTGTACACGCCGTTGCGCTTCGTGAGATCCGGTTCCGCATCGGCCTGCGTCAACCAGCCAGTGACCTGCGGGTTGTTGTAGTGCCAGTAATACTTCGGGTTGGCGTAGTTGCCGATGTCGCGCTCTTCGATGTGGTTGATGATGGTCAGGTCGTAGTCCTGGGCATTGAGAAAGACCTGCTGGAGCCAACGGGCAAACTCCATCGGCTGCACGTCAAGCTGCACGCCGATCGCCTGTAGCTGACTGGCCAGGATCTCAGAAAACGCCACCGCGTACGGAAACGCGCTGATCTGCGCCAGGCGCAGCTTCAGACCGGACTGGCCCGCCGCATCCAACAACTGCCTGGCTTTGGTTGGATCGAACGTGTTCACAGCAGTCATATCGGCGTAGTACGGCTCACCATCGTTCGGCGTGGCGTGGCTGCCAATTGGCACCGCCAGACCGGCAAAGTAGCCGTCGATCCAGGCCTTGCGATCGATCGCCGCGTACAACGCCTGTCGGACGCGTTTGTCGGCCAGAGGTCCACTCGTTTCGTTGACCGAGACCATGACTTTGCCCGACGCCGCGCCGCTGATCACGGTGAAGTTCGGGTCTGCCTGGAATTGAGCAATCTGGTCTGGTGCGCCGACCTGGCCGAGCACGTCGATGTCGCCGGCCTTGAGCGCATTGTTGGCCGCGTTGCCATCACTGAAGAAGCGGAACTCGACGTCCGTCAGCCTGGACTTGTTGCCCCAATAATCGATGTTGCGGGTGAGCGTCAGACTCGACCCGCGGTTCCAATTGCCGTACTTGAAAGGCCCCGTGCCGACCGGGTTCGTGCCATTGGTGGCGGCCGACTTGCTGGAGATGATGCAGGCCGAACCAGCGGCCATATGGAACAGCCAGTTGTCGCTGTAGGTGCTGAGCGTGACGTTGACGGTGGCATCATCGACGACGTCAACCGATTTGACGGGCGCCCAGTAATCGCGGTGCGGGTTGGGTGGCTGAGTGCCCGCGTCGGCTGCCCGATCCCAGGAGAACTTGACATCCTGCGCGGTGAACGGCGTGCCATCGTGCCACTTCGCGCCGCTGACCAGGTGAAAGGTGACGGTGGTCCCGTCGGCGCTGACGCCCCATGTCCTGGCTAGCGCGCCGAGCAGTTTGCCAGAGCCATCCAGCCTGACCAGGCCTTCGTAGAGGTTGTCGCGGAGGATCGTGCTGATCGACGCTGTAGCGTCGGCGGTCGGATCGAGCGAGGTCGGCTCTTGCGTAAACGCAATGATCGCCTTCGGTTTGGAAGACGTCACGTTGGCCGCGACCGGACTTGCGGGTGCCGACGGCGAGGCGGCCGCCGCGGCAGCCGGCGATGCACCCGGCGAAGCTGCCGGCGACGCAGCGACGGCTGGCTTGCTGGTGGCTGCAGGCGCCGCGCTCGGCGCCGCGCCTGTTGTTGCAGGCGATGTTGGTGCGACAGCCGTGGTCGGGCTGCAGGCAGCCAGCAGGCTCGACACGAGCGGTAAGGCCATGCCGAACGTCACGGTGCGCCGCAAGACCTCACGGCGCCCAAACCGTCGTTCAGTGGCTCCGCGGTCGAGCAGAGCCGGGTCGGAGTCTGGATTCATCGTCGTACACACCCGCCAGTGGCTCGAGAAGGTGCCGATATGCTACTTCGCCAGGCGATGAGGCGAGTTTTCCTGCTGTTCGTCATGGCCGTGGTTGTCGCGACGATCGCCTGGCATCCCGCACGTGTTGCCGTTCAGACGCTGTTGTTGTTGCCGGCGCTGTTTCCCGCGGCGCCGCTCGATCCGCTGGGCCTGCTTACCCCGACGCCGGCACAGGGGCACCGCACGTATGCGTACGCCGGTGGGGCAGTCGAGGCGCAATTGTTCGAACCGGCGGGCGGCGGCCGCCATGGCGCAATTATCCTGCTGCTGGGCGCCGGTGACCTGCCGCGCAGTGACCTGGCCAGCCACTTCGCCCAGACGCTGGCGCGCTCGGGGGTGGTCACCCTGGTACCCGAAACGAGCGGCATGCTCCAGGAGCGGCTGACCTTCGACGAGGTCGATGCGGTGGCGCAGAGTGTTGCCCAGCTGCGCCAGCTGCCGAGTGTCGATCAAAGTCGCATCGGCGTGGTCGGGTTGTCGGCGTCGGGCGGTATGGGGATCGTGGCTGCCGGGCAGCCGGTGCTGCGCGACCAAATCCGTTTCGTCAACAGCTTTGGGAGCTTCGACGATGCGGCGAGTCTGCTGCTGGACGTTGCCAGCCGCT
>DASYKL010000803.1:0-3670 GCA_035995405.1 Chloroflexota bacterium | reverse complement strand
CTGCCTGTCCCACAAAGCCGCTTACCTCGATCGGTATGCCGAGCCCGACAAAGGCTGGACGGACCGCGATGAAGCGCGCTGGGCGGCACCCAAATGGGATATCGACACCGCCATGGCCGCCATGCTGATCTTGCTCACGGCCGTCGATGCGGGCCTGGGGGCGCTGTTCTTCGGCATCCCACCCGAGAAAGCAGAGCGGTTCCACGCCACGTTCGGCGTGCCCGCAGACCACAAAGCCATCGGCACAATCGCCATCGGCTATCCGAAGCCAAACGATCCCCGTTCACCGAGTCTCACCCGAGGCCATCGCCCTGAGGTCGAGATAGTCCACCGCGGGGGTTGGGGTGGCTAGCAGGTGGGCCGGTACGTAGTACGGATCGGGGGGTGTTGTGTACGGATCGGGGGAGCCCTGCGGGCCCCCCGCCCCCGTTCGTTGCTCCGCGCTTCGCGCTGCGCACTCTCTTCCGGGGCGACCCCCCGCTTAAGCGCTTCGCGCCCGCCATGCGGCCTGAAGGACCAATACCGCTCGGTTGTCCGCGATTGAGAGTCGGTACGGTCGGTTCTTACCTAGCATCGGCGGGACCGTACGGGTAGTTGCGCGGTCCTGCCACGACAAGTCGGCTCACCGAGCGGTGCCCACATCCACCTTTGACCACCCATCCGTATCAGCGCTCTCCAGTGACCACCGAGCCGTATCAGCGCTCTCCAGGTCATGGCAGCGCGAAGCGCTTAAGCGGGGGGTCGCCCCGGAAGTGAGCGCGCAGCGCGAAGCGCGGAGCAGTGAACGGGGGCGGGGGGCCCGCAGGGCTCCCCCGATCCGTACATGACACTGCCCGACTCGGACTTCGTCCTCATCTCGGACTTCGTCCTGGTCGACTCGGACTTCGTCCTGGTCTCGGTCACACTTGCATTACGTACCCCCCACGCGTAGCCGACGCCCGTTTAGACTCCCTGACGGGTGCCTTTGGCAACAACTCGCGGCTCGCGGACTGGCCGTTCGGCTAGCCGGCCTGCGCGACGCCTCGCGCGCGGCGGCTCGGCAACTTATCGCGCGGAGCGCTTCGACCAACGACTGACGGCTTCTCTTGAGCGCTGGGCGCCGCCCGGCGGGTGGATTGTCGCGGCCATCATCTTGTTCACGCTGTCGACTGCCGCGGGCGTCATCTTCCCACTCAGCCCGGCCGGGCTCGTGCTGCAAATGGTGGTCGGGACCGCCGGCGCACCGCTCGTGCCTGCCTGGTCGGCCTGGCTGACCTGGCAGCTTGCGCGCGCCAAACCATGGCCTTCCCCCTGGCGCATCAGCGCCTTCGGCGCGCTATCTCTGACCTGGCTGCTGGCCCTGGCACTGCGCCAGCCGCAAGGCGGCGGGAAGCTTGGCGAGGCCATTCTCGGCCTCCTGGATGCCGGCTTCGGTCGCAATGGCGGCCTGGCTCTTGTTTCTGTCGCGGCCGCCGCCTCGGTCGTAACGCTGGTTGGCCTGGAGCGGATCCTCGGCTGGCTGGCGCCGCTCGCCCGTCTGAGCATGCCACGGTCAGCGTTCCGGGTACCGCGCACGCCGCGCATCCGCATCCCTTTGCCAGCGCCGTTCGGCGCCGAGTCACACGCCGCGACGCTCGCCGAAGGGCCGGTCATCCTCGGCCCGCGCACGCTCACCGAGCAAGCAGCCATCGCTAAAACCGAGGCTGGCCCCAGGCGGCCAGAGCGTTTGGACCGCCCGGCGCGCACCGTTGAACGTGGCACGCCCTGGAAGCGGCCGGAGCAATCGATCCTCCGCCCGGCCACCGACGGCGGGTCGTTCTCACCCGCGGAGCTGAAAGGCCGCGCTCGGATCATCGAAGAGACCTTGCTGTCGTTCAATGTCCAGGCTCGTGTGGTCGAGGTCCAGCAAGGTCCTGCGATCACCCAGTTCGGCGTCGATCCGGCGCCCGGGGTGGCCGTCAATCGCATCGTGCAGCGCCAGAACGACCTGGCTTTACGGCTGGGAGCACCGACGTTGCGTGTCCTCGCGCCAGTGCCCGGCCGACCGATGGTCGGCATCGAAGTGCCAAACACGTCGGTGGCGATGGTCAAGCTCGGCGATCTGATCCCCTCGCCACAGTTCAGCCGCGCGCGCTTGCCCATCGGCATCGGCATGGACGTGGCGGGTAAACCGATCGTCGCCGACCTGACCCGCATGCCGCACGTGCTTGTGGCGGGTGCTACCGGCTCGGGCAAGAGCGTCTGCATCAACAGCCTGATCACGTCCTTATTGATCACCAAGACGCCCGACGAGGTGCAGCTCATCCTGATCGACCCCAAGCAGGTCGAGCTGAGCCAGTACCGCGGGCTGCCCCATCTGCGCCTGCCAGTGGTCACGGACATGGAAAAGGTGGTCGCTGCATTGCGCTGGACGGTCCTCGAGATGGAGCGTCGCTACGGCATGTTCGCGGATGTCGGGGCGCGCAACATCGTCGCGTTTAACGACCGCTTTCCAGACCAGCGGCTGGCCTACCTGGTGGTCGTGGTCGACGAGCTGGCCGACATGATGATGACCGCCGCGGAAGATGTGGAGCGGCTGATCTGCCGGCTGGCGCAGCTCGGGCGCGCGGCAGGTGTCCACCTGGTGGTGGCCACCCAGCGACCGAGCGTCGACGTTTTGACGGGCTTGATCAAGGCCAACCTGCCGACTCGGATCGCCTTCGCCGTGTCGTCGCAGATCGATTCGCGGGTCATCCTGGACCGCGCTGGCGCTGAGAAGCTGCTCGGGCGGGGTGACGGCCTGTATCAGGCCGGCGATGAGATGAACCCGCGGCGAGTGCAGGGCGCGTTCGCGTCGGATGAGGAGATCGAAGCCGTGTGCGCCTTCTGGCGCGATCAAGGTGCGGCGCAGCACACCGCGGACGATGAAGCCGAGCTCGAGAAGCTGGCGCGTCAGGAGGATCCCGAGGAACGCCTGCTGGCTCAAGCGCGCGAACTGTTGCTGGAGCACGACGGCGATGTGTCGCCGAGCTTCCTGTCGCGGAAGTTGAAGATTGGCCTGCAGAAAGCGGCCCGCATACACCAATCGCTCGTCGCGGATGAGACCGCGGCGCACTCTACGGCCGACGATTAGTACGACGTACGCACTACAAATAGGGAGTACGAGGTACGACGAGTACGGATTGCGGACCCGTCGTATCTAACGCTCGTGGGGAGTCAGACCGCGGCCAAACTGCTGACTCGGCCGCCGCTGGTGGGCAACGTCACGGCCACGCGGAGACCACCTTCGGCGGGGGTCTCGAACGTCAGCTGCCCGCCATGGCGCGCCACGAGTTGAGCGACGAGCGACCAGCTCTGGTCAGCTGACGGGCTGTGACCCAGGTAGGTCCGTTCGCGAGCCGACAGGCGGCGACCGTAGTCACGGACCTCGATTCGCGCCAGGCCTGCCAACGGACGACGCAAGTCGATGTCAATCCAACAGCCACGCGGATTGCGTCTGATGGCTTGCCTGAGCAAGAACTCGACGATATGGGACAGGCGATCTTTGTCGCCGACGGTCGTCAAGCCTTGCGGCGCACCCAACTTCAGGCGGTGCACGCGACTGCGAGCCCGCGTCTCGGCCACGATGCGGCCGATCAACGGCACCAGGTTGACCCGCTCCAGGGCGATGTCGAGCGTGTCGGCTTGCAGGGCGGCCAGATCGTCCAGCTCG
>DASYKL010000802.1:0-4620 GCA_035995405.1 Chloroflexota bacterium | reverse complement strand
CACGACGAAGGCGCGGTTCGTCTCGTTCAGCGCCGTCCTGGCGGGTATCAAGGAAATCCGCGAGGTCATGGCCGAGGCCGAGCGGATCCGCCGGACCACCGGCCGGCGGACGATCGTCTTCATCGACGAAATCCACCGCTTCAACAAAGCGCAGCAGGACGCGTTTCTGCCGCGCGTGGAATCCGGCGACATCGTGCTGATCGGCGCCACGACCGAGAACCCGTCGTTCGAAGTCAACGCCGCGCTCCTGTCTCGGGCGCGCGTGTTCACCCTGCGCGCCCTTGGTGATGCGGAGATCGAATTGATCGTCCGCAGGGCGCTCGACGACCGCGAACGTGGGCTCGGCGGCCGCGACCTGAGGATCGAAGACAACGCGCTGCGGCACCTGGTCGAGCGGGCCAACGGCGACGCGCGGACGGCGCTGAACTCGCTCGAGCTGGCGGCAGACGCGGTGCTCGCCGGTGGCTCGCCGACGATCGATCTGGCCGTCGTTGAGGATGCCGTTCAGCAGCGCGCTCTGAAGTACGACAAAGGCGGCGACGCCCACTACGACACGATCTCCGCGTTCATCAAGTCCGTCCGCGGTTCGGACCCGGACGCGGCCGTGTACTGGCTGGCGCGCATGCTCGAGTCGGGCGAAGATCTGATGTTCATCGCCCGCAGGCTGGTAATTCTGGCGGGTGAGGACATCGGCCTGGCCGACCCGCACGCCTTATCAATTGCCATGGCCGCGCAGCAAGCGGCCCACTTCATCGGCCTGCCCGAAGCCATGTTTCCGCTGGCCGAAGCGACGCTCTATCTCGCTGCGGCGCCGAAGTCCAATTCCGTTGGGAGGGCTTACGGGGCCGCCATGGACGCTGTCCGCGAGACGCGCAATGACCCGGTCCCGTTGCACCTGCGCAACGCGCCGACCGGTCTGATGCGCGGCCTGGGTTATGGGCGCGACTATCGTTATAGCCACGATTACGCCGACGATGACCCGCGGCGCTGGACGCAGCGGTACCTGCCGGACAATGTGGCGGACCGACGCTTTTTCGAGCCCGGCCAGCAAGGCTTCGAAGCCGACGAGCTGGCGCAGCGTCTGGCAGCAATCAGGAAGTTGAAGGAAACACGTGACAGCGACTGATCTGTTGATCGAACCGTCAGAGATGCAGCACCTGGTCGAGACGTTGGGCGCAATTGGCGAACAACCCGCCGGCGGGATCATTCGGCACGTGTACGACCCGGCCTGGCTGGCGGCCAGGCAGCAGCTTGCCGAGTGGATGCGTGAGGCAGGTCTGACCGTGCGTATCGATGCGGTCGGGAACATCTTTGGTCGCCTGGAGGGCGAGAGTCTGGGAACGGTTTTGACCGGGTCGCACATCGACACGGTGGTGCTGGGCGGCCGCTACGACGGCGCGCTGGGCGTTCTGGCCGGACTCGCGGCTGTGCGAGCGATTGCTCGAGACGGGCAAAAATTAGGCAAGTCCATCGAGGTGGTTGGCCTGTGTGAAGAGGAAGACAGCCGCTTCCACGCCAACTTCTGGGGCACGCGGGGGATCCTCGGCCAGATCGATGCGGCCGAGCTCGAAGCACTCAAAGATGGCGATGGCGTGTCGATCGGCCAGGCGATGCGGGGGATTGGCTTGCCGCCGGAACAGTTCCGCAATGCCGTGCGAACGGACGTCGAGGCCTTCGTCGAACTGCACATCGAGCAGGGGCGGATCATGATCGACGAGGCAGTTCCGCTGGGCATCGTCGATACGATCACCGGGCTGTACCGCTTCAAGGTGACGGTCGAAGGTCGCACGGACCATGCGGGGACGACGCCGATGGACCTGCGGCGGGATGCGCTTCAGGGCGCCATTGAGATGAGTGCTGCGATGACGAAGCTCATCGAGGCCGAGGGGCGGCCGGCGGTACTCACCAGTGGCTGGTGGGATGTCCAACCTGGGGCATGGAACATCGTGCCTGGGCTGGTCCACTTCTCGGTCGATTTGCGCCACCCTGACGAAGCGACCAAACAGCGCCTGGCCGAGGCTGTCCGTCAGCGCGCTGACGAGATTGCTGCCTCACGCGGGGTGCGCGTCAGCTATGACGTGGTCAGTGACGTGCCGCCGATGGACATGGACGCGCGTGTGAAAGCCGAGCTGCAAGCGGCGGCTGACGCGTGTGGCGTCGCCTGGCAGCCGATGGTCAGCGGCGCCGGCCACGACAGCCAGGTCATGGCTACCGGCTTTCCCACAGCGATGCTGTTCGTCCCGAGCGTCGAGGGTCGCTCCCATAGTGCCGCCGAATACACCAGCCCCGAGGATGCCGCACGCGGCGCGACGGTCCTGGCCCACGCCCTGAAGCGTCTCGCCTCGTAGTGTCAGCGGGCGTACACTCGCGCTTGGGCGGAGGAGGACGTTGACAGATGCCGGCAAGCGACAGTAGCTGGGCCACGGTGGCGTACGAGACCTTTGAACACGGCGTCATTCCGTGGGTCGGGCGACCGTATGCGCAATGGCTGCGGGCCTGGTCGCGGCCGCATCCCGGTGATCCACGCGGCTTGATGCAGCTGCCAACCGACGTGTACCAAGCGTTTCAACAACGCGCCCCAGGCTTGCGCCTGTCGCGCCAGGCTGCTGAAGGCCTGGGCTACCCGAGCGTCCCTGGCGAGCGGGACCTGGATCGTGTCCGCCGTGAGCTCAAGGCGGCTCTTGGTCGCTGCGATTGGGATGAGGCTCATGACCTCGACGGTGAGCTACGCGACCTCCAAGAACGTGTCGCGGCGATGCGGGTCACGGCGCTCAAGCCGCGGGCCTTAGGGGCGTAGTTCCTGGCGCCCGGGCTGCCCCTGGCGGGCATTCGCGTCGTGGCGTGGGAGCACGCCGTCGCTGCACCCCTGGCCACCCGCCACCTGGCTGACCTCGGCGCCGACGTCATCAAAATCGAACGACCCGGTCGCGGCGACTTCGCCCGCGACTACGACTCGGCTGTCAAAGGTTTGAGCGCCTACTTCGTCTGGCTGAACAGAGGCAAACGCAGCGTCATCCTGGATATCAAGCAGCCACACGACCGCCACGCGTTTGACCTGCTGCTCGAGCGGGCCGACGTCTTTGTCCACAACCAGGGCCCTGGCGCAGCCGAACGGCTCGGCGCCAGCCACGCCCAGCTACGCCAGCGCAATCCGAGGCTGATCTCGTGCGCCATTTCCGGCTATGGCCCAGCCGGTCCTCACCAGGACCGCAAAGCCTACGACCTGCTGCTGCAAGGCGAGGCCGGCGTGCTGGCGCTGACCGGTACCGAAGAGGAGCCAGCGAAGGTCGGCATCTCGGTGGCCGATATCGCCAGCGGCATGTACGCCTTCAGCAGCGTCCTTGCCGCCCTGTACCAGCGCCAGCACACGGGTGAGGGCGCCGAGATCCAGATCTCAATGCTCGAGGCGTTGGTCGAATGGATGATGCCAGCGGCGTACGTCACGCAGTACACCGGCCGTCCGCCCGCCCGCGCCGGCAGTAGACATAACTTCATCGTGCCGTATGGCGGTTATCGTGTCGGCGACGGCAGCAGCGTCAACCTGGCCGTCCAGAACGATGGCCAATGGCGCCGCCTGTGCGCCATCGTGCTGCGTCGACCCGATCTCGCCGATGATCCCCGCTTCGTGAGCAATGAGCTGCGCCTCGCCAATCGGGTGGCGCTCGAGCCACTCATCGAAGCTCTTCTCGCAGACGACACGCGCGCATCGGCTGAAGCGCGGCTGGTCGCGGCGGATGTGCCTTTTGGCGCGCTAAATGAGCTAACCGACGTCCTCGAGCATCCGCAGCTTGCCGCGCGCGATCGCTGGTTCGAGATCTCCAGTGAGGTCGGCCCGCTGCGGGCGTTTCACCACCCCTTCAACATCGAAGGTCTGCCTCGCCCGGCTAGCAGCGTGCCAGCGCTGGGGGAGCACACGCGTGAGGTTCTGGCCGAGCTCGGCCTCTAGTCAGCAGCCGGGCGATTGGCGATATCGAACACGGAGCTCCTCGCGCGACAGGAGCCAGTCGTGGGCGACGGGACCATGCCCGTGGCCGAGCGGTTCCGCGCGACGAATTGCTTCACTCACGTAGACCTTTGCGCGGCTCACTGCTTCGACTAATTCGAGGCCCTGGGCGAGGCCAGCGGCGATCGCCGCCGAGAAGGTGCAGCCGGTGCCATGGGTGTTCGGTGTGTCGAAGCGGGGTGAGCTGAACTCGTGAAACTGCCGGCCATCAAAGAGCAGGTCGGTGGCGTCACCCGATCTGTGGCCGCCCTTCATGACGACTGCGCGGGGTCCCAGGCGGACGATTTCGCGCGCTGCCTGACGAATGTCCACATCACCATCCAGGCGGCGGCCCACCAGGACCTCGGCCTCCGGGATATTGGGCGTGACGACCAGCGCGAGCGGCAGCAGCTGCTGCACCAGAGCGCGCACGGCGTTTTCGTGCAGCAGCCGGTCGCCGCTCTTGGCGACCATCACCGGATCCACGACCAGGTTTGGCAGCTCGAGGCCTTCAACCGCTGCCGCCACCGCTTCGACGATCGTGGCGTTGGCAAGCATGCCGGTCTTCACCGCGTCGCAACCCAAATCGGACACCACCGCCTCGATTTGTGCCGTCACGAAGTCGTCCGGGACGACGT
>DASYKL010000801.1:0-3490 GCA_035995405.1 Chloroflexota bacterium | reverse complement strand
AACCCCACTATGTCGAGCCGAAAGCGGGTAGGTGTTGTCGGCGTCTCAGGCTATGGCGGTGGCGAGATCCTGCGTTTGTGCGCCAACCACCCGGCCGTCGAGGTGGTCTACGCGGCCGGCGAAACGAGCGCTGGCCAGCGCCTGGGCAGCCGCTATCCAGGCCTCGGCGGCCAAGTCGCCGATCTTACGATCCAGGCTTTTAATACGGCCGCTCTGCCGGACAACCTCGACCTGCTCTTCATGTCGCTGCCGACTGGCGACTCGAAGAAGGCAGCCACCCAGATCCAAGCGGACGTGAAGATCATTGACGTCGGTGGCGACCATCGTTTTGTTGACGGCTGGACCTATGGTCTCACAGAAATCATTGGGCCGTCAGTCATCGCCGAGTCGTCTCGCGTCGCCGACCCAGGCTGTTTTCCAGCCGCCACCTTGCTGGCGCTAGCGCCACTGCTCAAACAGGGCCTGATCGAATCCACGCACATCATCGTCGATGCCAAGACTGGCATCAGCGGTGCGGGCCGCGGCGGCGGGTCGACCTTCGGTTTTGCTGAAGTCAACGAGGACGTCGCCGCGTACAACCTCTTCAAGCACGCTCACACCCCCGAGATGCGCGAAGCCGTCGCCCTTCTCTCCGCTAACCCCGCGGCCTCGCTGGTCTTCTCACCGCATCTCGTTCCGATGACCCGCGGCATACTCGCCACGTGTTATGCCCGCGGTCGCATCACCACCGGAGACGCCCTCCAGGCCGCGCGCGAGTTCTATGCCGAGTCAGCGTTTGTCCGCGTCTCCGAGACGCTGCCGCACTCGAAATGGGCCCAGGGCTCCAACCTGGCGTTCGTCTCCTACGCCGCCGATCCAGAGCAGGAGACCGTTATCGCGCTGGGCGCGATCGACAATCTCGGTAAGGGCGCGGCCGGTCAGGCCGTCCAGAACATGAATCTGATGCTCGGCTGTCCAGAACAGCTCGGCCTCGACCTGGTGCCAATGCTTCCATGACGCTTACTTCTTCCTCTTCACAGACGACCTCACAGACGACTTCACACAGCACGCTGATTGACGGCTCGGTGACCAGCGCGCACGGTTTTCGCGCCGGTGTGCTGGCCGCGGGGATCAAAGCCTCCGGCAATCTGGATCTCGGTCTGTGGGCCTCTGACGAACCAGCCGTTGCCGCGGCAACGTTCACTCAAAACGCATTCCCGGCTGCGCCGGTCATCGTCAGCCGCGAGCGCGTCCGAGCAAATCCACGCGCCCAGGCCGTCGTCTTCAACGCCGGCAACGCCAACGCTTGCAACGGCAACGACGGTTACACCGACGCACGGGAGATGACCCGCCTGGCGGCTGACGTTCTTCGCGTCGCCGACGATCTCGTCCTGGTCGCCTCGACGGGCATCATCGGTGTGCCATTGCCGATGGACAAGATCCGGGCAGCGATCCCGCGCCTGACGTTGAGCCGCGACAGCGGCCACGACGCCGCGCGAGCCATCATGACCACCGACACGCGGCCCAAGGAAGCGGCCGTCGCCCTCGAAATCGGCGGCCGCGAAGTACGCATCGGGGCAATGACGAAAGGGGTCGGCATGATCCATCCCAATATGGCCACGATGCTGGCCTATATCGGGACTGATGCGGCCCTCGATCCGGAGTTCGCGCGCGTGGCGCTGACGCGCGCCGTCGAACGCAGCTTCAACATGATCACGGTCGACGGCGATACCAGCACGAACGACTCCTGTTTTCTGCTCGCGAACGGCGCCTCGGGGGCCGCCACGCTGAGCGTCGGCAGCGCCGAAGCCGACCGTTTCCTGGCGGCGCTCGAAGACATCTGTGTGACATTGGCGCGGAAAATGGCCGCTGACGGCGAGGGCGCCACAAAGCTGCTGCAGGTAGATGTGACCGGCGCTGCCAGCGACGCCGACGCGCGAGCAGCAGCCCGCGCAGTTGTTGGCTCCAGCCTGGTTAAAGCGGCCTTACACGGCTCTGACCCGAACTGGGGCCGCGTGTTCGCCGCAGTTGGCAACTCATCCGCCCACGTCGATTTTCTGAAAGCCGCGCTGTGGATCGGTTCGGTACAGGTTGCCCGCGACGGCATCAGCACCGGCGTCTCAAAAGCCGAGGCGAGCGCCCAGATGAGTGGCGAAGAAGTCAACTTCCGCGTCGACCTCGGTCTCGGCGACGCCAGCGCGCGCGCCTGGGGATGCGACCTGACCGAAGCATACGTCGTCGAAAACAGCGCCTACTCCACGTGAGTAGTGCGTACCAGGAACTGAGTACTGAGTTGTTCGTCGACACCGAATGGCCCGCGGCGGAACTGTCGCTGTGACACAGACTCATGTTTCAACCACGCGGTCACCCGAGTCTTCGACACCGCCGAGTGCGCCGCACGCAGAGCTCAGTACCGATCAAAAAACCGAGGCGCTGCTCGAAGCGTTTCCGTATATCACTGCGTTCGTCGGCAAGACCATCGTTGTCAAAGTGGGCGGCTCCGTAGGCGACGAAGGCACGGTCCTCGACGACATCGTGTGGCTCAAGCGCCTGGGCATCAACCCGGTGCTCGTCCACGGCGGCGGGCCACAAATTTCGGAACGCCTTGACCGCCTCGGTGTCGAAACGCGGTTCGTCGAAGGCCGTCGCTTCACCGACGAGCAGACCATGCAAGTGGTCCACGAAGTATTGATGCGCATCAATGGCGCCTTCGTGGCCTATCTGAACGGGCACAAGGTCTCCGCCTGGGGCTGCAACGGACTGGATGGCGAGATGCTGCAGGCTCGCCTGCGCGACGAAAAGCTCGGTCTCGTCGGCGAGGTCGAAGCCGTCAACCTGCGGCCGATCGTGTCGCTTGTCGAGCAAGGCTATGTCGTGGTGATCGCGCCGCTCGCGGCTGGCCCGCAATCGCAACCGCTGAACGTCAACGCCGATACGGTCGCCGGCGAGGTCGCCCGTGCCCTGGGTGCCGAAAAGCTAGTCCTGTTTACCGACGTGCCCGGCGTTCTCGACGCCAACGGCCAGGTCTTGCCTGAGTTGAGCCAGGAGCAAGTGGAGCAGATGCTCGCGGATGGCACGATCCGTGGCGGCATGATTCCCAAGATCCAGGCCTGCCTGCGGGCTATGGAAACCGTCCCACGGGTGCACGTGCTCGATGGACGTGCGCCACATGCCTTGATCCGCGAATTGTTTACCCACGAAGGAATCGGCACGATGCTGACGAAAGTCGATTCCACAACAGAAGGAGCCCGCGCATGACCACGACGACCCATACACCTGCACGCCCTACATCCAGCGCCGATTGGATCGCGATCGAGCAAGCGACGTTCTTCCCGAATCGTCGCCCGCCGATGGTCCTCGAGCGGGGCGAGGGCAGTCGGGTGTGGGACGTCGAAGGCCGCGAGTACCTCGACATGATCGCGGGAATCGCTGTCGTGTCCCTCGGCCACTCGAGCCCCGTTGTGCAGAAAGCGCTTGCCGAACAATCGGCCAGGCTCATTCAGGTCTCGAA
>DASYKL010000800.1:0-3688 GCA_035995405.1 Chloroflexota bacterium | reverse complement strand
CCTCCGACCACGTGCCGTAATCCAGCAGCGGCCGATCGAATTCCAACACGAAATACAGGGTGTAGCGGTCACGGCCACAACCAACTTCGCTTAACGTCCAACCTGTCACTAGGTGGCGCACGGGATCGATGTTGATCGCGCTGTCAAAGGTATCGTTGATACTCCCACCGGCGTCGACCAACAGCGTGCCTGCGTCCGCGGCGGGAAACGTCACGCGGCCGAGACCGCTGCGCGGGGTAACCGTCAGGCTCACGCCGATGCCGTTATCCAGATTGACGGAGTAGGCGCCCGGCGTAGCCGCCTCGTTGGTATGCGAAAAACCGGCGCGCATAACCGTCGGATCAGTTCGGGGCGAAGCCGTCGGTATGCCAACGCGCGGCAGGATCGGTAGGTCCTGGTAGACGGTGCAGCCGCGACCGCTGAAGTGCGTCAGCGACAAGCCTTTGATGGTTCGATCGGGATAGAAGTAGCCCCCCGGCAACCTGTGTTCGACCGTATCCGGGCTCCACGAGAGCATGCCGCTGGGGTACGCCGCGCCGGGAAACACGTCGCCGCCATCGAATTCCTGGCCATACGACGCGCTCGGCGCCGGGCCGGTGCCGATGAACGGGTCGACGAACACGGCCAGGTCGCCGGCCGGTTGGGCAGCCGTCTGACCCGCAGGCAGGACGAGCGCAACCGCGAGGCTAAGAGCCCTGCCCCAGGCGACCCACGTCTTCACTGGCTCGGCGCCCGCAGCATCACCCGCTCGATCGTCAGTCGCCTGCGACGCGTTCCACGGTCGGCAAGCGAGCGCCGTAGTCGTCCACCCACTCGCCAGCCGCGGCCAGACGGTCACGCGCCGCGCTCAGCTGGCGAGCGACTTGGCGGGGGGCAGTCCCGCCGAGCACATCCCGGGCGGCGACGATCGCCGGCGCGCGTAATCCCGTCGCCGACATTTCAAACAACGGCGAAAACGCGCGCAGCTCGTCGAGCGAGAAGTCGGCCAACCCACGGCCGCCCGACTCCGCCTCCCGAACGATCCGCCCCACCACCTCGTGCGCCTGGCGAAAGGGCAGGCCCCGCCGCGTCAGGTGGTCCGCCAGATCGGTCGCCGCGATCAAAGCGTCATCAGCCGCGCGGGCCATGCGCTCAGTCTGCCACGTCGCGCCGCGCAGCATCGCCGCTGCCAACGCCAGCCCGTCATCCACCAGGTCAACGGCTTCGAAGTACGGCCCTTTATCTTCCTGCAGATCGCGGTTGTAGGCCATGGGCAGACCCTTCAGCATTACCAGCAGCGCCGTCAAGGCCCCATACACCCGCCCGGTCTTGCCTCGCAACAGCTCGGCCACGTCTGGATTCCTCTTCTGCGGCATGATGCTCGAACCCGTGGTGAACGACTCGTCGAGAGCCACGAAGCCGAACTCGGCCGACGACCACAGGACCAGCTCTTCCGCCAGCCGCGACAGGTGCATGGCGATGATGCTCAGGGCCGCCAGATGCTCGACGAGAAAGTCACGATCGGCCACAGCGTCCAGGCTGTTGCGGCTCACGGACGAGAACCCAAGCAGCTGCGCCACATACTCGCGATCGAGCGGATACGGCGAGCCTGCCAGCGCCCCGGCCCCCAGTGGTAGGACGTCGGCCCGCGAAAACGTGTCGCGCAATCGCGCCGCGTCACGCTCGAACATCTCAGCGTATGCCAGCAGGTGATGCCCGAGCAGCACCGGCTGGGCGCGTTGCAGGTGCGTATAGCCAGGCATCACCGCCTCGCCAACGTGCTCTGCGGCTTCCAGCAGCGCAGCTTGCAGATCGAGCACAGCCGCCACCCCCTGCACCAATGCCGCTCGCGCGAAAAGTCGAATATCGGTCGCTACCTGGTCGTTACGGCTCCGCGCGGTGTGCAATCTGCCGGACGCCTCGCCGGCCAGCTGCGCCAGCGTCGCTTCAACAAGGCTGTGGATGTCTTCGTACGCTCCGTCGAGCGCGGGTGGCTCGCGGAGCATCGATGTCAGGCCGTCGACCAGGGCCATGCTGTCGGCGGCGGGGATGATGCCCTGCCGCCCGAGCATGCGCGCATGCGCGATGCTGCCGAGGACATCCCACTCGAACAGCCTCCGATCGACTGGCAGGGACGTGGTATAGCGCAGCGCTCGCTCGTCGAGCGCTTTGGCGAAGCGGCCGCCCCAGAGCGGCGTGCTAACTGGTCGGCTCCTCGTCGATTGTCGGCGCCACGAGCCGCCGGATCTGCGCCTCGCTGCTGCCTGGTCCAAGCTGAATCCGCGCCTGAGTCCGCAAACCCTGGCTGAACAGCTTGATGAACGACACCGCCGCCCCATGGTCGAACTGGTCGCCTGTCTCGTACGTCGCCAGGTTGAAGTCATACAACGATTGCGGCGCGCGACGCCCCACGGCCACCGCCTGACCCTTCAGCAGCCGCATGCGCACGGTGCCCGTGACATAGCGCTGCGTGCTCGCCACGTAGTACGACAGGTCGCGATAGTGCCCTGAAAACATCCGCCCGTCGTAGATCAGCTGCGCCATCTCGTGGGCGACGATGTCTTTGAAGCGGCGCTGCTCGCGGCTGAGCGTCAGCGTCTCGAGCGATGAATGCGCCAGGTGCAGCACCATCGCCGCCGGCGCCTCGTACACCTCGCGCGACTTGATGCCCACCAATCGATCCTCGACATGGTCGATGCGACCGACTCCGTGTGCCCCGGCCAGCTCGTTGAGTCGGGTGACCAGCATCACCGGGTCCATGCGCTCGGTGTGCTCTGGCTCGTCACCAAGCGCCACGGGCACTCCGCGCTCGAAATCTATCGTGACGTACGTCGGCTCCTCTGGCGCGAAGCGCGGGCTGATCGTCCAGGCATAGGCATCTTCGGGCGGCTCGTTCCACGGATCTTCCAGCACGCCGGCTTCGATGCTGCGACCCCACAGGTTCGCGTCGACCGAGTATGGGCTCGCGGCCGTGACCGGCACGGGGATGTCGTGTTCTTGCGCATAACGGATCTCATCGTCGCGGGTCATCGCCCATTCGCGGACAGGAGCGATGATCTTGAGATCAGGAGCCAGCGCCTGAATGGACACGTCGAACCGCACCTGGTCGTTGCCCTTGCCGGTGCACCCATGAGCGACGTGGGTCGCCCCTTCCTGTCGAGCGTAATCGACCAGAATCTTGGCGATCAACGGCCGCGCCAGCGCTGTCGCCAGCGGGTAGACGTTCTGGTACATCGTGCCCGCCTGCAGGGACGGGATAACAAAGTCTCGAATGAAGGCTTCGCGGGCGTCCCAGATAAAGGCCTGCACGGCGCCCGTCCGCAACGCCTTCTGACGAACGACTTCGAAGTCCTTCTCGTTGCCGACGTCGACCGTTACGGCAACGACGTCGAGATTGTATTTCTCATTGATCCAGCGAATCGCGACTGATGTATCGAGTCCGCCTGAATAGGCGAGGACCACCTTGGCCATGGCGCGGACAGCATAGCTTAGAGAGCATTGATGGCTCGCGCCACCAGTACCACGACGGTCACCAGCGACACCATCGACTGGTACATCATCAGCAGTTTGGCGCGCCGCGCCAGGATCATCGTGTCCGTCGGACTGAAGGCGGTGCTGGTGTTGAACGCCAGAAACAGATAGTCCAGGAAATCAGGCAGCCAATCGACAGGCTTGCCGTCGCCGAGGATCGTCTGCGGAAACGCAAAAT
>DASYKL010000799.1:0-2959 GCA_035995405.1 Chloroflexota bacterium | reverse complement strand
TGCAGGCGCTCGTCGCGGGCGCCCAGGTGCGGGCGCTGCTCGAAGATCGCTTCAACGTGTCGCGCGAGGACCTGCAGGCTGTCGCGCTGCCCGCGCTCCGACATCGACTGATCCTCGGCTTCGAGGCGCAAGCCGACCGCGTCGATCCGGATCGGGTCATCAACGACGTGCTGGCCGCGGTGCAGGTGCCGCGGCCGTGAGCGACAAGCCAGGTTCGGCCGAGCCGTTGTTCGAGCCAGGGATCGTCGCGCTGCTCGAATCGCTGACGCTCGGCGGGCGACGGGTGCCAGCCGGGCGATCGGCCGGCCAGTGGCGTTCGCGGGCGAGCGGGTCATCGGTCGAGTTTTCTGATTACCGGACCTATACGCCGGGCGATGACTTCCGGCGGATCGATTGGAACGCCTACGCGCGACTTGAACGGCTCTTTGTGCGGCTCTACAGAGCCGAAGAAGACCTGGCGCTTGCGCTGCATCTCGACACGTCGGCGTCCATGGCGTGGGGCAAACCGCCCAAAGGCCGCCTGGCAGCACAGCTGTCTGGAGCGCTCGCGTTTGTTGCGTTGCAGAGCGGCGACCGGGTCAGCATCACGGCCTGCCGTGAGTCGGGCATCGGCGAACGGCTCGACAACTTGCGCGGTGAGGGCAGTACCTGGCCGGCGTGGCGGCTGTTGCAGCAAGTGACGTTCCACGGCGCGACGGATCTGGACGCGGCGTTGAGCACCTCGGCGCGGCACCTGACGAGTGGCGGGCTGTCCGTCGTGATTTCTGATTTGTTTTCGCCGGCCGGGTATCAGCACGGCATCGACGCGTTGTTGAGCCGACGCCAGGATGTGCTGTTGGTCCACGTTCTGGCGCCAGATGAGCTCGAGCCAGGCGCGGAGCTGGTGGGCGACTGGCAACTGGTGGATGTCGAACCGGGGGCACCGTTGCAGGCGACGATCACTCCAGGGGTGCTACGGGCTTACCGGCGGTTGCTGAAGAACTTCATCGCCGAAGCAGACGACTTCTGCCGCCGCCGAGGCGTTACCTATCTCCTGCTGCGGAGCGACGCGCGTCTGCGGGATGTCTTGATGCGCACCCTGCGCACCGCCGGCGTTCTGGTGTAAGCGGCAGCCGGATGGGCTTCTTCGCGCCAAGCGCCTTTCTCATCGGCGCCGGCCTGCTCGTCGCCATCCTGGCCACCTACCTGCTACGGCCGCGGCGGCCGGCGCGGCGCGTCTCCAGCACGCTCTTATGGCTCGCAGCGCTGAACGATGTGCAGGCCCAACAACCGTGGCGGCGCATTCCACCGAGCATCCTGCTGCTCCTGCAGATTGCCATCCTGGCGGCACTGATCGGCGCACTGGCGCGGCCGTTCCTCCGCAGCACTGAATCGACAGGACCGTTCTCGATTGTCTTGCTCGATGCCTCGGCGTCGATGCAGGCGACGGACGTGGCGCCGTCGCGGTTCGAGGTCGCACGACAGCGCGTCGCCCAGACCATCGACACGCTCGATTCGTCTGAGCAAATGGCGCTGATCAGCCTCGACGACCAGCCGCACGTCGTCGCCCCGCCGACAAATGACCGCACCCAACTGCGCCGCGCTCTCGACAGCATGCGGCCGACGACACGCTCGGCCAATCTCGCGGCCGCCCTGTCGATCGCTGGTGCGCTGGCAGCAGGGCACGCCGATGCGCAGATCACCCTCGTCGGCGATGGGTCGCTCGATCGGACCCAGGTACCAGCGAGTCTGCTGCAGGCGATCCCCATTCGGTACATCGGTGTCGGTTCAGCCAGTCCCGCCAACCTGGCCGTCGCTGGCCTGGCTACGCGCGTCGTTAACAGCCAGGTCAGCGCCCTTGCCCGGGTCATCAACGTGGGCGACCAGAGTGCGCAAGCGACCCTGACCCTGCGCGTCGATGGCGCGCGATTCGACGCGCAAACCGTGAACGCCGCCGCTGGCGAAACCACACAGGTCCAGTGGGACGGGCTGCCGGGCGCCGCGCGCACCCTCGAAGCCCGACTCGACGCCGGCGATACGCTCACACTGGACAATGCCGCGTGGGCCGTCGTGGGTGGCGATCGACCGACCCGCGTGCTGCTCGTCAGCGACGGCAATGTATTTGTCGAACGCGCGCTCGGCCTACGACCGGGCACCGAAGTCACCCGCGTCAGCCCGGGTGACTATGTGCCGCGGCCGCAAGCGTTCGACCTGCTCGTCCTGGACGGCTTCGTACCGCCAGTCCTGCCCACGGGTAGCAACGTCTGGCTGCTCCACCCGCCGCCAGGCAACGGCCTCATTGCCGCCGGGCCAGACGTGCTGGTCTCGGGCTTCACTGCCGTTCACGACAGCGATCCGCTGCTGACAGACGTGCCACTCGGTGGGGTTCACATCAGCCGCGCGCGACGCATCGACCCGCCAGCCTGGGCCGACGTCGTGCTCACCGCCCCAGAAACACCGCTGCTGCTGGTCGGCCAAACGCAGGGCCGACGGGTCGCGGTCCTGGGATTCGACGTCCATCAGTCCGACTTGCCATTGCAGCCTGGCTTCCCCGTGCTCACCCAGCACGTGCTCGATTGGCTGGTCCCACGCAGCAGCACCGCGACGCCAGTAGTCCAGGTTGGTGAGTCGGTTGCGCTGTCGCCGCTGCCCGAAAGCGTCAGCGTCGAGGTCATTGGACCCGACGGCCAACGGACCGAAGTCAGCCCGCCCTCGCCACCCGCGCCGTTCGGCGCGACGGACCAACCTGGGCTGTACCAGGTAGTCCAACGCGACGCCAGCGGCCGTGAGACGACGACCTGGTTCGCCGCCAATTTTCTCAATCCGCGCGAATCGCAGCTAGCGCCTGGGACCGATTCGGGTGCGCCGCCAGTCGGACCCCGGCGTGAGCCGCTCCAGGCACCGCGTGAGTTCTGGCCAGTGCTGGCTGCAGTCGGCCTGGCGCTACTGGCAGTGGAGCTGGCTCTGGCCTGGTGGCAGT
>DASYKL010000798.1:0-5529 GCA_035995405.1 Chloroflexota bacterium | reverse complement strand
GTCGACAACACGCTGCTCGACAACGACCGCGTCACGGCTGACCTGCGCAACTTCCTGCAGCGCGAGGTTGGCGTCGCGCGGACGGCGCGCTACTGGGAGTTGTTCGAGGAGCTACGCGAAGCGCTGGGGTACGCGGACTACCTCGGCGCGCTGCAGCGATATCGGCTGGAGCATCCGCGTGATCCACACGTCCTGCACCTGTCGCATTATCTGATCGAGTACCCGTTTGCGAATCGACTCTACCCGGAGTCGCTGGACGTGATCGCGTACCTCAAATCCATTGGCGTTGTCGCGATTCTGTCGGACGGCGACGTGGTGTTTCAGCCGCGCAAAATCGAGCGCTCCGGACTGGAAGCGGCGGTTGAAGCGAATGTGCTGATCTACGTCCACAAGGAGCAGGAGCTCGCAGATGTGGAAAGCCGCTTCCCAGGTGAGCACTACCTGGTGATTGATGACAAGTTACGGATCCTGGCCGCTGTGAAGGACGTCTGGCGCGAGCGCGTCACCACAGTCTTTGTGCGCCAGGGCCACTACGCTTACGACGAGGCCGTGCTGGCCAGATATCCACCAGCCGATATCACGCTCGATCGTATCGGCGAGGTGCTGCAGCTCAGCCCCGAAGTGCTACGGCTGGCAAAGAAACGCTCTACTTGACGTCGAGAAGCTCGACTTCAAACTTGAGAGTGGCGTTTGGCGGGATGGCGCCGGGGGCGCCTCGGGCGCCGTAGCCCAGGTCTGGCGGAATCGTCAGCGTCCGTTTGCCGCCGACTTTCATGCCGGCTACGCCTTCGTCCCAGCCTTTGATCACCTGACCGCGGCCCAACGGGAAACTGAACGGCTGGTTGCGGTCTTTGGAGCTATCGAACTTGGTTCCGTCGGTGAGCCAACCGGTGTAGTGGACGCTGACCGTCTTGCCGGGCTGAGCTTCGGCGCCCGTGCCTACCGTATCGTCGGTGTACTTGAGCCCATCGGGCATCGTGATTTCCTTTCCAGAACTGGCAGTGCCAGGAGTCGCCGCAGCCCCGGCGCTACAGCCGGCTAGCGCGAGCGTCAATGCAATAAAGATCAGCGCGCGGGACCCAACGCGACCCATCAAACGAGCAAGAGCATCGGGTTTTCGAGCAGCTGTTTAAGGGCTTGCAAATAGCGCGCCCCGACCGAGCCATCGAGTGCTCGATGGTCGACCGACAGCGTCAGTTTGAGGTGGTGTCGCAGCTCGATGCGCTCCTCAACTGCCGCGGGCTCGCGCACAATCGCGCCGACGGCCAGGATGGCCGACTCGGGCGGGTTAATGACGGCATTGAATTGTTCGACGCCAAACATACCCAGGTTGCTAATGGTGAACGTCCCGCCGGAGTATTCGGCTGGCTGCAATTTGCCGGAGTTGGCTCGCTCCGCCAGGTCACGCGTCTCGCGCGCGATCTGGCTCACGGTCTTCTGGTCGACGTCGCGCAGGACGGGGACGATCAGGCCACGCTCGGTCGCCACTGCCACGCCGATATGCACGCGGCGATGCTTGATCAGGCTATCTTCGGCGAACGAGACGTTGACGTCAGGCACCTGCCGCAAGGCCAGGGCGGCACCTTTGACGATCAGGTCATTGAAAGTGACTTTGGTCCCCGAGTCGACGATCTGCTTGCGCAGCTGGACCATCGCGGTGGCATCGATGGTGGTGGTCAGGAAGAAGTGCGGGACGGTGCGCGTTGACTCGGCCATACGGCGGGCGATGGTGCGCCGCATTTGCGAGAGCGGGACGCGTTCGTCGTCCTGAGCGCTCGCGGCTGCCGGTTGCGGATGCGAAGCGCCGTCGTCGGGTGCTGGCGTGGGCGGGGCGGGCGGGGCGGAGCTAAGCGCAGCTTCGACGTCAGAACGAATGACGCGGCCTTGTGGGCCGGAGCCCTGGATGGCGGTGAGGTCGAGGCCGTGCTCGGCGGCGATATGGCGGGCCATGGGCGAGGCGCGGGTCTTGCCCTCGGCAGCGGTCGGGGCGGCGCCGTTCTGTGAGGCCGGCAGCTTTTGCTGAGACTGGGCGGGTTCGGTTTGGGCCGCCAGCGTGGGCTGCTCGTGGGGCGGTGCAGTTGGCTCGGGCGCTTCGCCGACGTTTTCCCTGGCGGCTGGCGTCTGAGGCGTTTCCGAGCCGCTTGACGCGGCGCCAGGGGGCGGGTTCGCGGCTACGGCCTGAGTGTCATCACCCTGAGGAGGGGAAGACCTGGCTGGCGCGGCCGATGCCCTGGCGGCACCGGACCCGATACGGGCTACGGGTTGGCCAATGGCGACCGTCGACCCTTCCGGCGCCAGGATCTCCTGCAGTGTGCCAGCCTCGAATGCCGTCAGATCCATTGTCGCCTTGTCGGTTTCGATCTGGGCGATGACGTCGCCCTTCTTGATCTGCTCGCCAGGCTGCTTCAGCCACGAGGCGATGGTGCCTTCCTGCATCGTGTCGCTGAGGCGCGGCATGGTGACGTCGGCCATCAGCGGACCGTCCTGGCGCGGTAGCCACTCGCGGCGAGCGTGCTCTTGATCGCGTCGATGAGGTTTTGCGCATTCGGCAGCGCGGCCTGCTCCATGACTTTGGCGTAGGGCAGCGGGACTTCTGCCTGAGCGACGCGCTTGATCGGCGCGTCCAGGTAATCGAACGCTCCTTCTTGGATGGTGGCCACGAGCTCGGCGCCGACGCCGTATGAGTACCAATCTTCTTCGACGACCACGCAGCGGCTCGTCTTCTTGACGGATTCGATCAGCGTGTGGCGATCGAGCGGGCGCAACGACCGCACATCGATGACCTCGCACGAGATGCCCTGGTCTTGCTCGAGACGGCGAGCGACTTCGAGGGCCACGACCGACATGCGCGAGTAGGCGACCAGCGTCAGGTCGGTCCCTGGTTTCATGACGGCCGCGGTGCCGATCGGGATGATGAACTCGTCGTTGCGTTGTCCGTTGGTTGAGCGCGGATCGGGCAGATCGGGTACTTCGCCCTTAGTGTTATAGAGGGCCAGGTTCTCGAGGAAGATGACCGGGTCGTCATCGCGAATGGCGGCTTTGAGCAAGCCGCGCGCATCGGCGGGAGTCGCTGGCGCGACCACTTTGAGGCCCGGGATATAGGCGTACCAGCTCGAAAAGTTCTGCGAGTGCGTCGCCGCCAGTTGTTGACCGCCGCCCTCGGGTGTGCGCAGGACCATTGGCACCCGCGCCTGGCCGCCGAACATGTAATGGATCTTGGCCGCGTGGTTCACGATCTGATCGATCGCCAGCAAGCTGAAGTTGACCGTCATGATCTCGACCACCGGCCGTAGACCGAGCATCGCCGCGCCGACCGCCGCGCCGACAAAGCCTTCTTCGGCGATCGGCGTATCCATGACTCGGTCAGGCCCGAACTCTTTCAACAGCCCGGCCGTGATCTTGTAGGAGCCTTCGAAATTGCCGATCTCTTCGCCGAGCAGCACGACCGACGAGTCGCGCCGCATTTCTTCAGCCAGGGTGTCGTGCAAGGCCTGGCGGTACGTGATTATGCCCATGGATCCTGACCCGGCAGTGCTGCCGGCTGATTCGGCACTTCGGTGGCGTAGCTGAACTCGAACAGCTTTTCCGGGTTCGGCTCAGGACTTTCGTCGGCGAACTCGACGGCCGCCTGGACCTCGCGTTCGACCTCTTCATCGATCTGCAGCAGGGTCTCGTCATCGACGAGCTTGCTGCTCTTGAGGCGCTCCGCCAACAGCGCAATCGGGTCCTGGGAGCGAATTTTGCGCAGGTACTCTTCGGAACGGTAGCGATCTGGATCGACCACCGAGTGGCCCTTCATGCGGTAGCTCTTGATGTTCATCAGCGTCGGGATGCGCTCGCCGCGAGCACGCTCGACGGCTTCTCGCGTCGCGTCGCGTACGGCGACGACGTCGTTGCCATCCACTTCGACGCCCGGGATGCCGTAGGCGCACGCTTTCTCGTGCAGCGCCACGATCGACGAGCCAGCTTCCACCGAGGTGCCCATGCCAAAGCCGTTGTTGACTACGACGTACACGACAGGCAGCTTCCACAGCGCGGCGAGATTCAGCGATTCGTGAAAGGCACCGATGTTGGTGGTCGCGTCGCCCATCTGGCAGACGGCGACGTCGTGCTCGCCTTTGCGGACGATGGCTAGCCCGGCGCCGGTCGCCAGTGGCAGCTGCCCACCGACGATGGCGTAGCCGCCCATAAAGCGCTTTTCGATGTCGAACAGATGCATCGAGCCGCCTCGGCCGCGCGACACACCGTCCTCGCGGCCGAACAATTCGGCCATGACCCGACCGAGATCGAGGCCTCGAGCGAGGGCGTAGCCGTGCTCGCGATAGTTCGTGAAGAGGTAGTCGCCTGGCTGCATGCCAGCCGACAACCCGACACATGTGGCTTCTTCTCCGAGATTCAGGTGGCAATAACCGCCGATGCGTGCGCGCTGATACATCTCGGCGGTCTTTTCTTCAAAGCGTCGGATCAGCAGCATCTGGCGATAAAAGCCAAGCAACTCCTGGGGGTCGGTGTTGGGAGGCGGTGATGTCGTGCGGCGCCGTCCCGTCTTGGCTGCCGCGGCGCGGCCGTTGGTGGCGGCAGGCGCAGTGGACCGAGAAGCGCGGGGACTCACCGCGAGCCCAACCATGTGCTGCGGATCACGGAAATCAATGGTACCGCACGGTCAGCACTAGCCCAGCCACTAATCGCCCGGCCTTGAACGATCGAGCAGCGGATCGAGTGCATCGCGCAGACCATCGCCCGCGAGATTGAAGCCCAGCACCGTCAGGAAGATGGCAATGCCGGGGAATGTCGCCAGATTCGGGTTGGAGAAGATATAGCTCCGACCTTCGCCTAGCATCGAGCCCCATTCGGGGGTTGGCTGCTGTACGCCAAGACCCAGGAAGCCGAGCCCGGCGGCCGTCAGCAGCGTGCTGCCAAGTCCGAGGGTGGCCTGGACGACGACGGGCGGCAGCGCATTGGGTAACACGTGGCGCCAGATGATCAGCGCGCCGTTGGCGCCGGCTGCTCGCGCGGCGTGCACGTAATCACGTGATCGAATCGCGAGGGTCGAGGCGCGCACGAGTCGTACGAACGCGGGCAGGACACCCAGGCCGACGGCGATGATGACGTTTTCGATGCCCACCCCGAGCACCGCGACGAGCGATAACGCCAGCAAAAAACCAGGAAACGACAGCAGAACGTCGATGATGCGTTGGATCAGCAGATCGATCCAACCGCCGTAGAAGCCCGAGACTGCGCCGAGTGGCACGCCGAGAACGAGGCCAACGCCGACGGCAGCGAAGCCGATGAGCAACGAGAAGCGGGCGCCGTACGCCAGGCGAGCCAGAATGTCGCGGCCCAGATGATCGGTACCCAGGACGTGCGCGGCGGATGGCTCGAGCAGTTTCTGGTCGAGCGGTCGATCGTTTACGGCCACGCCTTGCGCAATGGTTTGCTGCCGATCGTGACCGTCGTCGGGCACCAGTTTGGCACCTTACTCGGCGGCGCGGTGCTTACCGAAACCGTCTTTGGCTGGCCAGGGCTGGG
>DASYKL010000797.1:0-4471 GCA_035995405.1 Chloroflexota bacterium | reverse complement strand
GATCTCGATCATCCGGACGAGCTGCGCGTCGATCTCGATCCCCAGCCTGATGCCTCCTGGGACGACGTCCGCCAGGTCGCCCTTGTCACGCGAACGGTCCTCGAAGAAAACGGCCTGCTCGGTTTTCCGAAGACATCAGGCTCGCGTGGCATCCATATCAACGTGCCGATCGAGCCACGTTGGTCCTTCGAAGATGTGCGTCGCGCGGCAGTCGCCCTGTCCCGCGAGATCGAACGTCGGGCACCCGAAATCGCCACGACGTCGTGGTGGAAAGAAGAACGCCACGGCGTCTTTATGGACTACAACCAGAACGCTCGCGACCGCACCGTAGCATCGGCGTACTCGATCCGACCGAAGCCCGATGCTCGAGTGTCGACGCCGTTAGGCTGGAACGAAGTCTCCTCGGTCGATCCGAGCGCGTTCACCATGGACACCGTGCCCGGTCGTGTCGCCGAGATGGGTGACCCGGCAGCCGATATCGACGCCCAGCGCGGACGGCTAGACGGTCTGCTGGTGCTGGCCGAACGGGACATGGCCAACGGCCTGCAGGATGCGCCCTGGCCGCCGCACTATCCCAAAGCTGAGGGGGAGCCCGTTCGGGCCCAGCCCAGCCGACGACGCAAGCCAGCCTGAAAAACGCCACAGTCGGCAACAAAGGCGAAGGCTCGTTGTACACTCCACCACCGCGTATGTCGCTCGCAACACCACCCCACGGACAGCCACGCATTATGGTGACCGGCGGCAGCGGCTTTCTGGGAAAGCACGTGCTAGCCGCCCTGTCGCGGACTGGCTACCAGGATGTCGTCGCCCCCAAACATGCCGATTACGATCTGACTCGCGCCGATCAGGTCGCCGCGTGCATCAACGACCTCCGACCTGACGCCATCCTGCATCTGGCCGCCGTGGTTGGCGGAATCGGAGCCAATCGAGCCCGGCCGGGCGATTTCTTCTACCAGAACCTCATCATGGGCACCGAGCTGATGGAGCGGGCACGGCTCGGCGGAGTCCAGAAGTTCGTGGCGATCGGCACCATCTGCGCGTATCCCAAGTTCACGCCGGTGCCCTTTAAAGAGGACGACCTGTGGGCGGGCTATCCCGAAGAGACCAACGCGCCGTACGGCCTGGCCAAGAAGATGCTGCTCGTCCAGGCTCAGGCGTACCGTCAGCAATTCGGCTTCAACGCCGTTTACCTGCTGCCGACGAATCTGTACGGACCGGGTGACAACTTCCACCCGACCGACGCCCACGTCATTCCCGACATGATTCGCAAGTGCGTCGACGCGATCGAAGCCGGCGACGATCTGATCAATCTGTGGGGTACGGGCAATCCGACTCGCGAATTTCTGTATGCCGAGGATTGCGCCGACGGGATCGTCGCCGCCCTGGCGCGCTACGACAGCTCCGAACCAGTCAACCTGGGCAGCGGGGAAGAGATTCGCATCGCAGACCTGGCCCATCTGATCGCCGAGGCCACCGGGTACACGGGCCACATTCGCTTCGATCCGGATCAACCGGACGGTCAACCACGGCGCAAACTGGACACGTCGCACGCCCGCAACGCGTTCGGCTGGGAATCCAAAACCAGTTTCCCGGACGGGCTGCGCGCCACCGTCGACTGGTATCGCGCCAATCGAACAAAGTCAGGCGCGGTGTATACTGCCGCGACGCCATGAGTGATCACGCGTTGTTTAGCTTTAGCAGCTCGACATGACGGGGCCACGTCGCACGTAGCCACGAGGTTCGTCATGTCGAAAGGAGCGGTCCAATTGGACCGCTCCTTTCATTTACCCTTCAGAAGGTTGGGTCAACACGACACACTGCCATGACCAATACCGACGCCAATACCAGCACTGATTGGCAGCAACGCCTGGACGAGATCGGTTCGCGCGCCATGGCCGAGCTGGCGGGCGCAAGCGATGCTGCCACGCTCGAGCAGTGGCGAGTAACCCATCTCGGCCGCAAGAGCGCGTTGTCCGACCTGATGGGCGGCATGGGCAAACTTGCCCCCGACGAACGAAAGATCGTCGGCAGCACGGCCAACCTGGCGAAGCGCGACCTGGAGCAAGCATTTGTCACGCGCGAGTCGGACGTGCGCCAACGCGACCTTTCGGCCAGCCTGGAGCGCGAGCAGATCGATGTCACGCTACCCGGTCGGCCGCCCAGCATGGGCGCGCTGCACCCGATCAGCCGCACGATCGAAGAATGCGTCGACATCCTGCGGGGCCTTGGTTTCCAGGTCACCCAGACGCCAGAAGTCGAGACCGATTACTACAACTTCGAAGCGCTCAACATGCCGGACTGGCACCCGGCGCGTGACATGCAAGACACGTTGTACGTGCGCGTCCCCGATGTCGTGCTGCGGACGCAGACGACGGCCTATCAAGCACGTGTCATGACAACCCAAGAACCACCGGTGCGCATCATCAACGTCGGGCGCTGTTACCGCGCCGAGCAAACCGACGCGACCCATGAATGGATGTTCCACCAGATCGATGGCCTGGCAGTGGATGAAGGGCTGTCATTGTCGGATTTGCGCGGCACGCTGACGACCTTCGCCCAGCGAATGTTCGGTTCGCGGACTCGCACCCGATTCCGCTGCGACTATTTCCCGTTCGTCGAGCCTGGTGTGGACTTCGCTATTTCCTGTTATCGGTGCGATGGCAGCGACGTGAGCTGTTTCATCTGCCACGGCTCTGGTTGGTTGGAAATTTTAGGGGCAGGCATGGTCCATCCGCGCGTGCTGCAGCGTGTCGGGTATGACGCTGACCGCCTGACTGGTTTCGCCTGGGGCATGGGCGTCGAACGGATTGCGATGATCAAGTACGGCATCGAAGATATTCGGCTGTTTTACGCCAACGACTTGCGCTTCCTGGAGCAGTTCAAATGAAAGTGCCGTTGAACTGGCTGCGCGAGCTCGTCGACATGGACGTGCCGCTACCGGAATTACGACGGCGACTGACGATGGCCGGTCTGGAAGTCGAAGACGTTCTGACTGTCGGGTCCGATTGGCGCGAGGTGACAATCGGTCAGGTAACCGACCTGGAGACGCATCCGCGCCGCGAAAACCTCCACGTTGCGCGAGTGGATCTCGGTGGTCGGACGGCCACAGTTGTCACCGGTGCGCAAAATCTCCGGGTCGGCGATGTGGTGCCGCACGTCGCGCCAGGAGGCCGCCTGTCGAATGGCGTCGCTGTTGGCCTGCGCCAGTTCAGTGGCATTACTTCGGAAGGGATGGTGCTGTCAGGCGACGAGCTCCGCATCTCACCGGATAAAGACGGCATTTACGTGCTGGAGCGCGATGCGCCCGTCGGAACTCCGCTTGCCGATTACCTGGCTGAAGCGGTGCTGGACATCTATATCACCGCCAACCGGCCGGACTGTATGTCGCTATCAGGCGTCGCTCGTGAAGTGCATGCGTTGTTCGGCGCACCCTACACGGCGGTGATGCTGCGCCTGCTGGATCCATCCACGGCGCGCGTCGTCGGTTCCCCCGCGGCGCCTCCCGTGAGCAGCTTGTTGTCAGTGCGAATCGAAGATCCAGTCGGCTGTCCACGGTTTACCGCGTCGGTTGTGCAAGGGATCGAGATTCGCCCGTCACCCCAGTGGCTGCAGCGACGTTTGCATTTCGCTGGAGTGCGACCGATCAGCAACGTTGTGGATGTTACGAATTACGTCATGTTCGAAGTAGGACAGCCGCTGCATGCTTTCGATTGGCAGCGCCTCGGCTCGAACACCATCGTCGTCCGCCGCGCGCGACCTGGCGAACGGTTGCGCACACTGGACGGTGAGGATCGCACGCTGTCGGCCGACATGATGGTGGTCACCGACGGCGAGCGGCCGCGCAGCCTGGCTGGCGTCATGGGTGGCGAGGACAGCGAGATCGTCGATACGACTCGCGACGTGGTCCTCGAAGGCGCTAGCTGGGACCGCGCCAGCATTCGCCGTGCGTCGGCGGCGCTGAATTTATCGTCCGAAGCCTCACGGCGATTCGGTCGCGGTGTCGATCCAGACCTCGCCGCGCTCGGCGTAGCGCGAGCGACGGCGCTGACGCTGGAGCTGGCCGGCGGCGCCGCCGCTGACGGACTGGTCGACGAATACCCCGGTCGCGAGGAGCCGCGAACGATCGATGTCCGTCCTGCGCAAATCGACGCACTGCTCGGACTGCACTACCCGCGGCCACAAGTCATCGACACGCTGGCGGCATTGGGCTTTCCACTCGAAGAGCGTGGCGAAGAGCTGCACGTCACCGTGCCCGGCTGGCGACGCTTCGACGTCGAAGGCCGCGCCGACCTGGCCGAAGAAGTCGGACGCATCGCCGGGTTTGACCTGGTGCCCACGACGATGCTGCACGGCGCGTTGCCGGCGCTACGGCCCGATGGCGATCGCGGCTTCTCGGACGAGCTGCGCGCCCGGCGCACCCTGGCCGCGGCAGGTCTGCAGGAGGTGATCACGTACTCGCTGGTCGACCCCA
>DASYKL010000796.1:0-7372 GCA_035995405.1 Chloroflexota bacterium | reverse complement strand
CACACCCGCCAGTGGCTCGAGAAGGTGCCGATATGCTACTTCGCCAGGCGATGAGGCGAGTTCTCCTGCTGTTCGTCATGGCCGTGGTTGTCGCGACGATCGCCTGGCATCCCGCACGTGTTGCCGTTCAGACGCTGTTGCTGTTGCCGGCGCTGTTTCCCGCGGCGCCGCTCGATCCGCTGGGCCTGCTTACCCCGACGCCGGCACAGGGGCAACGCACGTATGCGTACGCCGGTGGGTCAGTCGACGCGCAATTGTTCGAGCCGGCCGGAGGCGGCCGCCATGGTGCGATCATCCTGCTGCTCGGCGCGGGCGACCTGCCGCGCAGCGATCTGGCTATCCATTTTGCCCAAACTCTGGCTCGTTCGGGGGTGGTGACACTGGTCCCCGAATCATCAGGAATGCTCCAGGAGCGGCTGACCTTCGACGAAGTCGATGCGGTGGCGCAGAGTGTTGCCCAGCTGCGCCAGCTGCCGAGTGTCGATCAAAGTCGCATCGGCGTGGTCGGGTTGTCGGCGTCGGGCGGTCTGGGGATCGTGGCTGCCGGGCAGCCTGTGCTGCGCGACCAGATCCGTTTCGTCAACAGCTTTGGGAGCTTCGACGATGCGGCGAGTCTGCTGCTGGACGTTGCCAGCCGCTCGATCGTTGTCGACGGCGTGCAGCAGCCGTGGCAACCGGAGCAGCGGACGGTCGATGTGGTTGGCAACGCGCTCACCGACGCCGGCTTCTCGGCCGCCGCGCGTGCAGAACTTCTCAGCGGGACCAGCCGCTCGCGTGCCGAAGAGCTCATCGGCAGCGCGGCGCCAGGCGCTCTCGATGGGCTGGCACAAGTGTCACCGACGACCTATCTCAGCGAGATCAGCGCTCATCTGTATCTGATGCACGATCTCGACGACAGCTTCATTCCATTCACTGAGAGCCGTGATCTGGTCGCCCGCGCACCGGCCGGAGTCGTCCAGCGCTACACCGAGTTCTCAATCTTCGCCCACGTAATCCCCGATCGCGCCGTGCCCTGGCAGACGTTCTTGCCGGATTTGTGGCGGTTGTTCTGGCACGTCCAGGCCGTGTTGCTCGAAGTCCTGTAGCGGCCAAACGCGGTACACTTTGGCTTGCCATGCCCGTTCGGAACGTGGCTGCGATCATCCTGGCCGGTGGTCAGGGCGAGCGGCTAAGCGTCCTCTCGGCGCAGCGTGCAAAACCGGCCGTCCCCTTCGCGGGGAAGTACCGGATCATCGACTTTACGCTGTCCAACTGCGTCAACTCCGGCATCTATCGGGTTGCCGTGCTGACGCAGTACCGGCCACATAGCCTGAACGACCATATCGGGATCGGTCGACCGTGGGACCTGGACCGCATGCGAGGCGGTGTGCGCATGCTGCAGCCGTATCTGGGTCGCAAAGGCAGCGATTGGTATAAGGGCACCGCTGACGCGGTGTATCAAAACCTGTCGGCGATGGCCGATTGGCGCGCCGACACGCTGCTGATCCTGTCTGGCGACCACGTGTACAAGATGGACTACAACGCCATGCTTGCCTTTCACGAGGAACGCAAAGCGGACGTCACAGTTGCGGTGATGCAGGTACCGATGGATGAAGCCCATCGCTTCGGCACGCTGGTAGCTGGCGCTGACGGGCGGGTCGTTGGGTTTGAAGAGAAGCCGCCGCAGCCCAAGAGCAACCTGATCAGCATGGGCATCTATGTGTTCGATCGCGATGTGCTGGTGCGACGGCTCGAGGACGACGCACACATCGCCGGCTCGAAGCGCGACTTTGGCCGCGACATCGTGCCGCGCATGGTCGAGATCGATCGGGTCTACGCGTACCCATTCCGTGGCTACTGGCGCGATGTCGGGACGATCCAGAGCTACTGGGAATCGAACATGGGTCTGCTCAACGAGCCGCCTGACTTCGACCTGTATGACACGGACTGGGTGATTCACACGCGCTCGGAAGAGCGTCCGCCGGCGCGGGTGACCGATCGCGGCAAGATCATCAAGAGCCTGATCTCGCACGGCTCGATCATCAATGGCACGGTCGAGCATTCGATCCTGTCGCCAGGTGTGTTCGTGGCTGAAGGCGCGATTGTCCGAGATAGCATCCTGTTTCCGGACTGCATTGTCGGGCCGGGCACCGTGATCGACCGCGCGATCCTGGATAAAAATGTCGTGGTCGGTGCCGACGTACGGCTTGGCGAGGGCAGCGATACGCGGCCGAACCGGACGCAGCCGCGGAACTTGCAATCGGGCATCACCGTGGTTGGCAAAGGCGCGCGGATTCCGACCGGGTTGACGGTTGGGCGCAATTGTCTGATCGCCGCGGACGTGATCGAGCGCGACTTCACCCGGTTTCTGTCGACGAACGGCCACGTGGCGACAGAATTGAAGAGCGGCGAAACGGTCGACATCGCCTCGCGTGAGAGCGGAGCTCGATAGGCTCCTCCAGGCCGCGCTGGCGGCGGTCGAGCCAAGCGAGGCGGTGCGCCGCGCGCTCCGTGTTGACCGCGATAGCCTGGTACTGGACGAGCTCCGCTATCCCCTGGCGGCGTTCCGTCGTGTGCTGGTGGTTGGCGCGGGCAAAGCCTCAGCACCGATGGCGGCGGCGGTCGAAAGCGTCTTGGGTCAGCTATTGCCGCTCGAGGGCAGCGTGACGGTCCGCTACGGCCACGCCGCGCCCACGCGGCACGTCGTGATTCGCGAGGCGCGCCATCCTGTGCCTGATGCAAATGGCGTGTTCGCAACGCGTGAGATTGCCCGCCTGCTCGAGGCTGCGTCCGACGAGGACCTGGTGATCTGCGTGATTTCTGGCGGCGGGTCGGCGCTGTTGACGTTGCCGGCTGACGGGATTTCGCTTGAGGACCTGCAGCAGACGACCGACGCCTTATTGCGTTGCGGCGCGTCGATCAACGAGATCAACGTGGTCCGCAAGCACCTGGACAGCGTCAAGGGTGGCGGTCTGGCGCGGCTCGCATTTCCAGCGACCGTCCTGACGCTCGTGCTGAGCGACGTGGTGGGCAATCCGCTGGACGCAATTGCCTCTGGTCCGACGGTTCCCGACACGTCAACGTTTGCGGACGCGGCTGCCGTGATTGACCGCTACGACTTGTGGGCTCTGATGCCGGAGTCCGTCCGCGAACGGATCCGCCGCGGTCTGGCCGGCGAGATCGCCGACACGCCAAAAGAGGGCGACCCGCTGTTTGCTCGTTGCCAAACGGCGGTCGTGGGGAGCAATCTGCTGGCCTGTGAGGCGGCCGCGGCCGCGGCCCGCGAGCTTGGGTTTCGGAGCCTGGTGCTGACCACGTACATCGAAGGCGAAGCGCGCGAGGTGGCGCGCGTGTTGGCTGCCGTGTTGCGCGAGATTGACGCCACGGGCCACCCGCTACCCCGCCCTTGCGTGGTCGTCGCCGGCGGCGAGACCACTGTCACGATCAGAGGCGAAGGCCGTGGCGGCCGCAATCAAGAGCTAGCCCTCGCCGCCGCCTTCCCGCTTCGCGGCATTGCCGATGTGGTCCTGGCGAGCATAGGGACGGATGGTAACGATGGTCCCACGGACGCCGCCGGTGCGTGGGTAAATGGTGAGACGCTCGATCAGGCCGAAGCGCGCGGGCTGAGCGCCGCCGCCGCTCTGGCAAACAACGACAGCAACCCCTTTCTGGCCCAGATCGGCAACCTCATCACGACGGGTCCGACCAACACCAACGTCAACGACATCTATTTTTTGATGGCCTATTGAGGAGTGATCTCTACCACTGGGAGCGTGGTGCCGGCCTGGACGGCCATTCTTAGCTCGCCATCGTAGTCGAAGATACCGCTCAGCTTGAAAACGGGGCGGAGCGGTTTGGGCGGGCCGCAACCGTCGGAGCGTCTTTGCATTTGCTGCATCAACTCCTTGCGACGGCTGGGATCTTCAATCACGCGGGCCGTGCCGCGCAAACGTTGTCGGCCTATGGTGATGACTACCTCGGGGTTCGAGAGCAGGTTCCGATACCAGTTCGAACCCACTCCCCAGCCTGAAAACACGACGTAGCGGTCGTCAACCGGCATGAAGCTGACCGCGCCCGTGCGTGGCAGGCCGCTTGTGCGGCCGCGCGTCGTCAACAGCATGACGCACCGTGACCGCAGCAGGTCGGCCAACGGACCGCGATACAGCACGACTGGCGCCTTGAGCAGCAGCCTCAGCCACGCGCTGGCGCGGCGACGACGAAAGGAAGGTTGAGTGCTCTCCAACGTAGAGAGCTACGAACCTACGCCGTGCTCCGATCAGCGCGAGATCGCCGCAGGCTGGCCATCACGCGCCCGCGGGCACAATCCGGACAGTTGCTCGGCGGCGCGGCAATCCCGCGCAGCCGAAAGAGTTCTTCTTCGCCAGCCGAAAAGACGAAGCCGTCGCCACACGAGGCGCAGCGCAAGTCCTTGTCGGCAAATTCTCGATTGGTCATAACAGGAGCCAGTTTAACAGAACGATATGCTCCGCCAGGCGCGGCCCAGCGTTATGCCGGAACCGCGGTCGGCAGGTCGACCTTGATGCCCGCCAGCGCGGCGTCCATCAGTGCCTGGCTCTTCGGGTCGATCGGCACCAGCGGCAGACGTGTTTCGCCGACCGGCATCCCCACCTGACGCAGCGCGTACTTGAGCGGAATCGGACTGCTCGTCGCGAACAGCGCGTCGACCAGCGGCATCAAGCTGTGGTGGATGTCAGCCGCCCGACCGTTTTCGCCAGCGACAAACGCGCGAATCAACGCCGACAACTGCAGCCCAACCAGGTGCGACGCAACCGAGACCACCCCGTAACCGCCTAAAGCCATGATCGTCAACAGGTCCGCATCGTTGCCGCTCCACACCTTGAAGCCGTGTGGCGCGTCGCGAATAATCTCGCCGATCTGCTTGAAATTGCCGCTCGCTTCTTTGACGCCGATGATGTTTGGCACCTCGTGCGCCAGCCGCAACGTCGTCGCGGCTTCCATGTTGCGCGGCGAGCGTGCTGGAATGTTGTAGAGCAGCACCGGTAGATCTACAGAGTGGGCGATCGCCCGGAAGTGCTGAAACAAACCTTCCTGCGGTGGATTGTTGTAGTACGGCACAGTCCCCAGGATGCCGTCGACGCCGAGGCGCGCAGCTTCGCGGGAGAGCTCGATGCTCTCAGCTGTGTTGTACGTCGTCGTGCCGGCGATTACGGTCGCACCACGCGAGTGAGCGACTTCAACGGTCGCCTCGAACAGCGCCAGTTTCTCATGGCTGCTGAGCGTCGGCGCCTCGCCCGTGGTGCCGCTGACGACGAGGCCTTCGCTGCCGGAATCAAGAAGCGCATTGGCCAGACGCTTGGCCTGCTCGAGGTCAACCGTTTCGTTCGACGCATCGAACGGGGTGGCCATCGCTGTTAGCAGACGTCCAAAGTGCGTCACGCATGCACCTCCTGTTTGGCGGTCGGCGACCGCCAGCCGTTACGGGCAAGGAGCTCGAAGACCTGAATGGCATTCAAAGCCGCGCCCTTCCTGAGATTATCACCGACCACCCACAGGGCAAGGCCGCGCGGGTGTGATGGATCCTTACGGATGCGCCCGACATACACGGGATCCGTGCCAACCGTGGTGAGCGGCATTGGGTACGCCGAGGCGGCCGGGTCGTCAAGGACCACCACTCCGGGAGCGTGTCGGAGTAACTCGCGCGCCTCATCGGGGCCCATCGCTTGCTCGAATTCGACGTGAATCGCTTCGGAATGCCCAATCGCCACCGGCACCCGCACACACGTGGCAGAGATGGCCAGGTCGGGCTTTGAGAAAATCTTGCGTGTCTCGTCGATCATCTTCTGCTCTTCGCTGTACAGGCCGCCGCTTTTCAATCCGCCGATCTCCGGGATGACGTTCAGGTGGATCTGGTGGGGGTAGACCGACCGCGGCATGTCACCGCCTGTGGCGTGCGCCTGCGCCTGCGCATCGAGCTCGTCAACAGCCCGCCAACCAGTCCCAGAGACTGCCTGATACGTATCGACGATGATGCGCTTGATCGGGTTGACCTGGTGGAGCGGCCACAGCGCGACCACCATCTGGGTGGTCGAGCAATTCGGTCCGGCGATGATGCCGCGATGCTCACGCGCGGCTTGTGGATTGACCTCCGGCACGACCAGCGGCACCGCCGGGTCCATGCGCCAGGCGTTGGACTTATCAACGTTGACGGCGCCTGCTTGAGCAATCGCCGGCGAATAGACCTTCGCTTCCGAGTCGCCGATGGCCGAGATGACGAAGTCCAGACCTTTGAACAGGTCGGCGACGGGCTCGGCGCGTTCGACCACCAGCTCCTGGCCGTTGACGGTGATGCGCTTGCCAGCGCTGCGCTCCGAGGCAAAGAGCCGCAAGCTCTTGATGGGCAGATCGGGTCGATCGCCTTCTTCCAGGATGCGCAGAAACTCGCGACCAACCTGACCAGTCGCGCCGACAACCCCGATGGCAAACGTCATGAGAGACCCATAAGTGTATCCAGACCGCGCACTAAGCCCACATGTTTGCGGATCTCGCGGATCGCTAACGCGACGCCTGGCAGATATGCCTCGCGGCCAAGCGCGTCGTGTCTGATGCTCAGGATTTGTCCGGCCGAGCCAAACAGGACTTCTTGATGGGCGTTGAAGCCGGGCAAACGCACACTGTGGATGCGCACGCCGCCATATTCGGCGCCGCGTGACCCGGCGAGGGTCCAGCGCTCCACGGATGGGTCGGGCAGGTCTGCGCCGTGGGCCGCACGGATGTCGCGTGCAGTCTGCACCGCCGTACCGGACGGCGCGTCGACTTTCTGGTCGTGGTGCAGCTCGATAATTTCGGCGGCATCCATAAAGCGCGCCGCCACGCGGGCGAAGTGCATCATCAGGGCGCCGCCGATGGCAAAGTTGGCAGCCCAGAGGCCGCCACGCTCGGCCTTCTGCAGCGCCGCATCAAGCTCATCGAGCGTCTCGGCTGGCAGACCGCTGGTGCCGCTGACGACGTGGAGACGCTGGGCGGCCGCGGCGAGGAGGATTGGTGCCGCGGCTTGCCCGGTGGTGAAATCGACGAGGACGTCCGCCTGAGGCGCCAGGCGAGCCAGGTGGGAAAGGGCCTCGGCGGAGCCGAAACCGCCGATGACCTCAAGGTCAGCTTGTTGCGCGAGCCCGCTCATCATGACGCGCCCCACTCGGCCAGTGGCGCCCGCCACGATGACGCGGGCCATACGAACTAGCCTTCGTCGGGCGCCGAGCCGCTGGTGCCGTTGTCGCTGCGCAGGCTCGCGCGGCGACCGCTGGCGCTACCGCGTGGTCGATCGCCGCCTGGTCGTGGGCCCCGCTCGGGTGCGCGTTCGCGTGTTACCGCGGGCGCGGCCTCGCGGGCGGGAGCGGCTTCGCGGGCGGGAGCG